>JAFDGP010000407.1 GCA_019309245.1 Deltaproteobacteria bacterium
TTATGTCTGTTTTACCGGTGAAGAAAAGGCCAAGCGTTTTGAAAAGTATTTAAAGTCCGGTTCTGGTCACGCTTTTGCCAATAGCCATTTTTGGAAATAGCTGATTACGGCATTTACAACCGTTGAATTATCCCACCATCATCCCGTTTTCGGGAAATCCCGGTCAATTTCCTTCTCTTTCATTCCTTTTTTCTCCGCCTTCACTACAAGAGCTACAGAGGGACAAGCCGGAGAGACAGAGAAAGTGTCGGTGGGAGGTTTCGTTCGCTATGTTTTCCCTGGGTTGGTTTTTGTTTAGGGTTACTTAGCGGGAGAGTTTTTGATCTGTCGAGATTGTCGAAAAATCGATTGCATGTGATGTGGCAGATATTATAATACGCTATTTAAAAATCATGGCGGTAACTTGGCCAGCTTGCAAAGGAAAGAGCAATGGCGATAAATGAACAGAATCTTCCCGAATTGGTAAAGGAAGTTCGAAGGCAACTTGGAATCAGTCAGGAGGACCTTGCCCGGGCGCTTGGCGTCAGCTTCGCTACGGTAAACCGATGGGAAAACGGAAAGTCCAAGCCTTCGAAGCTTGCCAAAGCGCAGTTGGATTCCTTCTGTGCCAAGATGATCAGGCAAAGAAAGCTGTTATTGGCAGGGAGCAATAGATGAGCAAGAAAAATACCGGAGCGAACCTCGGCTTCGAGGATAAGCTGTGGGCCGCCGCCGACAAGCTGTGTGGCAACATGGATGCTGCCGAATACAAACACGTTATCCTCGGTCTTATTTTCCTCAAATATATTTCCGACGCTTTTTCGGAAAAACATGATTGGCTGCTGGAGGAAAGCGCGAACCCAAAAAGTGAATACTATATCAAAGAGCCTCAAGCTCGTTACGGCATTGCCGAAAACCGCGATGAGTATCTGGCCAACAAGGTCAAAGATGACGTACGCTGGAAGCGGTTCGACCAGCCCTCGGGCAATGCGCAGTTCTCCCTGCCGCTACGTTGGTGCGGAAGAAATCGAGGACGACGGCGCGCCCTTTGAAGAGAAGATGGCCGAGGTCGGGGAACTCGATGCAACCGATTAAAGGAAATCTTGAGATGCTGGGATTTGGTGAGGTGAAATGAAATTCGATCCAAGTAAGCCTTTTAATGACCTGCCGTTGTTGCCACCCAGGGCGGACGTGGAAACCAAGCCTGTCCTCAAAAAGGCCATCGCTGCGAATCGTGCACTTGCCGAGTTGAAGGGTCTGGGAGGGACAATACCCAATCAGGCGCTGTTGGTGAATTCTCTCATCCTTCAGGAAGCAAAGGCCAGCTCTGAAATCGAAAACGTCATTACAACCAACGATGCCCTGTTCAGGGCATTCACCGCCAAAACCAGCCGGGTGGACCCGGCCACCAAGGAAGTGCTCCGTTACCGCGAGGCCCTTTGGGAAGGCTATAACGTGTTGAAAAATCGGCCGATACTTTCAACCAACCTGTTCCTAACAATTGTCCGGACGATCAGGAAGAATCAGGCCGGCATCCGCAATACGCCCGGTACAACGATTGCCAATAGCGCCACCGGAGAGGTCATCTACACACCACCCGAAGGCGAGACGATCATCCGAGACAAGCTGAAAAATCTGGAAGACTTCATCCATGCCGGGGACGAGATGGATCCCCTGATTAAACTTGCGTTGATTCACTACCAGTTTGAGGCCATCCATCCGTTTTCGGATGGAAATGGGCGGACCGGTCGGATCATCAATATCCTGTTTCTGATCCTTCACGACCTGCTGGAACTGCCGGTGCTTTACCTCAGCAAGGCGATTATCGAGCGCAAGAACGACTATTACCGGCTTCTCCGGCAGGTCACCCAAAAAAAACAGTGGGGGCCGTGGATTCTCTATATGCTTGCTTCTGTTGAAGAGACTGCCACATTTACCCGCGAGCGCATTCTCGCCATTCGGGACCTGATGATGGAAACCATGGAAAAGGCCCGCCGGGAACTCCCCCGCCGCGTCTATTCCAAGGAGCTGATCGAACTGCTCTTCCGGCAGCCTTACACCAAAGGGCAGTTCCTGGTTGACGCAGGCATCGCCGAGCGAAAAACCGCAGCGACCTATTTAAGAAAGCTGGAGAAAGTCGGGATTCTGAAAGCCCAAAAGATCGGCAGGGAAAACCTCTATTTGAACTGGAAATTGTATGATTTGCTTTCAGGAAGTTAATTTAAGCCCTGATTCAGTGCATATTGGCGATATATGCACCAAAAACGGCAAAATCAGCTCAGGTTGTTATATGCCTTGGTTCAGCGCTTTCAAGAACTCAATTTTGTCGCA
>JAFDGP010000408.1 GCA_019309245.1 Deltaproteobacteria bacterium
AACGCTGATCATTTCGGTCCACGTTTTTGAGACTGGCCGTGTGGTGGGCCGTCACGACCGGTATGATCTTGGCCCCGCTTTCATGGTCCAGGCTGTCGCTTCCCGTGGAATCGTCCACATACTGGGATGCGGTCGCAACGATTCGGGCGGCCTCAGCCTTCAGGCCGCCCAATCGTGCCAGGGCGTATACCCCATAATAGTGCATATCGATCTGCATGTCGGCCTCACATAAACAGCAGGTGGGTCCGGAGGTTGACCCCGGTGTTTTTGATCCCGAATTTTTTTCTGATTTTGTCCCTGTGGAACTCGATGGTTTTGGTGGACAGGTTCATCAACGCCGCGATTTCCTTGGTCGTCTTGCCGGCCTTGATTAGCCCGGCCACCTGGATCTCGGTCGGGGTCAGACCCAGGTATTTGGATGACAACTTTTGGGAAAAAGGCGATATAATCTCATTGAGGTTGGATTCCAGGATATCCAGAAAGGACAATTGCTCCTGGTTCAACCCGGTGTTTCGCAGCCGTTCCAGGTAAGGCAACACCAGGTCGGTCAGATTAGACAATACCCTGTTTTCAAGGTCCGCTTTGTCTCGTTGTCTTTCTTTGAGAAGCACGCGCAAGGCGGTGTTGACCTGTTCGAGGCTTTCTGCCTTGGCATGTAATTCAGCCTCCTTTTTTTCCAGGGCTTCCTGGGCCTGAAGCCGTTCACTGATGTCACGGATGATCACCAGATCAGCAGGACGCCCCTCGTGGCGAATGAGTGCGGCAGAGGTCTCACAGGGTATAATGGTACCGTCCTTGGCCACCAGATCGATGCGAAACGTCCTTGAAACCGGTTTTCCCGCCAGACGGTTCTGGTAGCGTTTCCGGACCGCCCTTTTGTCACGGGGCTGAACCAGGTTGTAAAAACTCAGACCCTTCCGAATGTCCTGTAGGGTATAGCCGAAGGTCTCGGTAAATGCCATGTTGACGAGCCGGTAATTGTGGTCTTGCAGCACCACCACCGGATCCGGACACAGATTGATCAGCTTTCGGTAGCGTTTTTCGCTTTCCTTAAGGGCGCTCTGGGCTTGCCTGTAGGCCGTGACATCGGTCATGATCCCGAGGATCGCCTGCTGCCCGCCGAAATCCACCAGCTTTGTGCTCAAAATCACGTGGAGTCGACGGCCGTCCTTAGTCAACAGCACGCACTCATAGGGATTCACATCCCGGCCCTTGAGATGCGCCTTCAGATGCTTTTCCACCAGTTCGCGGGACTCCGGGGCGATCAGGGCCCGAAAATCAAAATCCGGCGCGTAAAATGCCTGCCTTTCGTAACCCATGATCTCCTCACAGCGGGGGTTGGCATACAAAATACGCCTCCCAGCATTGATGAAGATCATGTTTGGACACTGCTCCGCCAGGATCCTGAATCTGCGTTCGCTTTCTTGGAGGGTTTCGCTGAGGTGCAGCAAGTCTGTGATGTCCCTTGCGTAGATGGCAAGGGCCCAAACGCGGCCTTGGTCGTCAAAGACGGGGGTGATGGTATTGTCGTATGTGCGGCCTGCTCGCGTATCCTGAAAATGGATCGGCTTGCGGCTTTGTACAGCCTGGTCGCCCTGGCGTTTTCTGGCGCGAGCCAGGTCCCGGGGCAGATAATCAAACATACTCAAGCCCACAAGCTCGTCTACGGTTCTGCCGACCCGTTCGGCCGCCTTCCGGTTGCATGCCAGGACCATGGCATTGCTGGGGTGCCCCAGGATGGCGGACTCCTCGGTCGCGTTTAAAAGGCTCGTGATCAGGCGGTTTTCATGCCTCAGATGAGCACACTCTTTTTCGAGTTGCCGGATCCGTTTTTCCAGCGTCTGCCGCGTGGTCTTTTTTTTCGCCTTTGGCGTGTTACTCGGAGAATCCATGATGAAAGAGGCCGAATTCCGTCTTTGCGCCAAGTATCGTATCGATTTTTCCCTGGATTTCGTTTCGTTCCTGGCTCCGGGCCCACCGGTCCCAGTCGGCCGCAGAGGCCCATGTGCTGATCACGAGAAACTCGTCAGGCTTGTCTATCCGCCGCAGCGTTTCACCCGAGATATACCCCGGTTGAAGCGTGGCCAGGGTCCGGAGTTTTTTTAGAAGCGGAATCAAGTCCTGGGCCCGATGTTCTGGAATGATGCGCCTGATAATTACCTTGACAGCCATGGGGTCCTCCTTAGCAATTACGGATTTGATCATTTTCCGTCGGAACAGGGGACGCTTTTCCGGCCGGAACCGTCATAACTTGACCTGTTGCACGGATACGATATCAGGATGGCCTTCCAGGGTGGATACCACCT
>JAFDGP010000409.1 GCA_019309245.1 Deltaproteobacteria bacterium
GGGAGATCGTGAATAACCCCAGGTTGGGGCTTACGCCCGTGGGGTTTATCGATGATGACGTGAAAAAACACAAACGAAGGATTCAAGGGTATCAGATCCTGGGCGGGCGGGACAGGCTGGCCGATTTTATTCCCAAGTACAGGATCAACGAGGTGATCGTAGCTTCCGGGGCTATTCGACCAGAAAATTTCAAGGCGGCATGCACCGTTTGTTCCGAATTAGGCGTGACCTTAAGGTGCTTGGAGCTTTCGATCAACAGGATGGCCGATCTCCGTGTCCGGGTTGGCCATCGTCTTGGCGGGGAAGGACAGGGCCCGAAGACAGCCTATCATTGACGGATATTTCTCCCACCTGTCGGAACGCCGTTACCTCAGGATAACCCGTATCTTTCTTGTTTTTTTACCCATTTCCGCTCAAAGCCGAAATGGGTACTTTTTTGTCCGCTGGCTTCTTCGCCTCAGCTTTTCAGGGCATTTAAGGTCAGCGTGATCGGCCTGTCCTCCTCCCCCTTTCCGGTAAACCGGATCGGTCCCGGCCGCCGGTAGGTGTCCGGTTCCGGGGTTGCCCCCAGCCATTTTTCTCGACACGCTTTTGCCACTTTAAAGGCATTGGACTCCAGGTCAACGATACTCTTTTCCAGCACCAGGGCCAGCTTTCCCTTTCTTTCTTCCAGGTGCATGAGCGGCGCGATCGGAATCCCGATTGGCTCCCACTCGGAAAAATCCCGTTCCAGATTCTTGATGGCCGCCATCTGTCCGGTGGCCCCGTTGGCGATCAGGCTGAATACGGTCTGTCCCAGGTTGTATGTGTAGGTGCAGTCAAACCATGTGGGGTCATTGCCCCGGCCGTCATAACCATAAAAGTGAAGCTGCGTCTTGAATTTGGGCACGGATTTGTCAAAGATTTTGCGCACCGCGGCCGGAGGCTCTTCATTTGCCTGCACCAATCCCGCTTGTTCAAGTTCCTGTTTGAGGGTCTTTTTTGAGATGATGGATTCCCGGACCAAGAGGAACTGTCCGTCATCGTAGTTTTTGAACAGCACCGTGCCGAAACGGTCTGGATCCAACCCCGCCTTTTCCATGGTTTGTCGGTAGTAGGCCCTTTCAATCCCGATTTTATACAGCCCCTTTTCTTTGAGCGCGTCTAAATGGTCCTTGACCAGACCCACGAGAACCTTGTCGGTTTCTACCTGAGAAAACTGAAAATTTCCATGACTGTCTCTTTCGGTGAGGAGGCCTTCCTGAAAAAACGGGGGAATGTCATTAAACAGGTCATCGTCTCGCGTACTCCAGATGCTGAAGGCCCCTTCTTCCCTGGAGCGCCTGGCCAGCCTGCGCAGGTATTCCAGCTTTTCGATTAGTGTGGGGAAATCACTGTGAAAGTCCGTATCGTGGGTTTCGTTGTAATCCGCGATGATGGTGTTGAGCTTTGTAATAAAGACCTGAATTTCATTGATAAACTCCAGGACCCCCTCCGGAATGACCATGACACCATAGTTCTTGCCCACGGCCGCCCTCCTGACTACGGCATCGCACAGCATGCGGGAAAGGTGCCTTAAAGTCATGCCGTAGGCGGTGTAGTCTACGGTCCCCTCCTTTTTCGCCTTTTCTATCCGTTTTTCATCCACATAGTCGGCCAGGTCCTCTCCAATCAGGGTGATATGCGGGTGGACCTGAAGGGCCACCTCCAGGGCCAGATGACTTGCCACCCGGCCCATGACCTTGCAGATATGCCAGTACTTCACATCAGAGGTGCTGTCCGTATACAGGTTGCCCACGGCCTGGGAAAAGGCCCGGGCCGCCGTGTGAAAACCAAAGGACATGGCACACAGAGGCGTTCCCTCCACATCCCTGACCTGGATATCGCCGTCAATGGTCTTGGGAACGCCAATGACCTGCACGCCGTCTGCGAACATTTCCTGAGCCAGAAACGCTGCATTGGTGTTTGAATCGTCCCCACCCACGATTACCAGCGCATCCAGGGCCAGGTCTTTGCAGGTTTGTTTTGCCAGGGCCATTTTCTGGTCCGTATCGATTTTCGTCCGGCCGGTTTTGATCATGCCGAAGCCCCCGAAATTCCGGTGGGCGTCCACAAGAGCCTTTGTGATTTCAACGGCCTGATTTTCAATAATGCCGTCGGGTCCGAGTAGGAAGCCAAAGATTTTTGTGTCTGAATTGGCCTTCTTGGCCGCGTCGAACAGCCCTGCAATCACGTTATGGCCTCCCGGGGCGGGTCCGCCGGAAAAAACGATTCCGATATTGCGTCTTTTCCGGTAGGTCTCCTGTTGTGCCCCTTGCGGCGCGGC
>JAFDGP010000410.1 GCA_019309245.1 Deltaproteobacteria bacterium
GTACGCAGTAGACCGAATGCTGCAGAATCTTCTGAATGCTTTTCGCAAGGCCCGGTGGCACGGCAAGGTAACCGATCCGCCAGCCGGTCATACCGTAGGTCTTGGAAAAACTGTTTACGACAAACGTGTGCTCAAGGGCGCCGTCGAGTGCCTGCATCGGGGTATACAGCGCCGGCTCGTAGACAATACTCTTATACACTTCATCGAAGAGAATCCAGATGCCGTTTTCCCGGGCCGTTTTCAAAATGGTTTCAAGCTCGTTTTTCAGAATGATACGCCCCGTGGGATTGACCGGGGAATTGACAATGATCATTTTGGTGCGGGGGGTAACAGCCGCCGCCAGGCGTTGCGGATCGACACCGTCCAGCGTCGGCACTCCCACGGGAACGCCCCCCGCCATTTGGACGCAGGGACCGTAGCTGACCCATCCGGGTTCCAGGACGATGATCTCGTCACCGGGCTCCACCACAGCCAGAATGCTCGCATAGACCGCAAACTTGCCGCCTGGCGTCACCAGGATCTGATCCGGTTCGTACCGAACGCCGGATTCCGCGCTCAAGCAGCGGGCGACGGCCTCCCTCAAGGCGAGTTTTCCGGGCGGTGGCCCATAATGGGTCTCCCCGTCTTTGAGTGACCTATGGGCTGCTTCGATGATGGCGGGGTGGGTCACCGCGTTCGGGTCTCCGCTCGACAGGCCAATAATCTCCGCACCAGCAAGCCTGGCCTGCCGCACCCGCTCGGTCATCTCGACCGTTGCGGAAGGTTTCAAACCGGTAATACGCAAGGAAAGGTGTAAATCACGAGTCAATGTCGGCCTCCACAAGCCATCGGAAAATAGATGAATAAAATGCCGCGCCGGTTTCGGGTATTCACGAAACGGCCAATTTTTCGTCAAATGCGGCAAACACCTCATCGAGCGTTTGCGGCGTTTCCCCCTTGAAATATTCCTTGAATCCCAAATTGCTGCACCACTGGAGTTTTTCCATGGTCGCCTGGGCCATCGGGTATGGCACGTTCAGGCTCTTGAGTGTCTTGATCACCTCCTCGAGTTCATGGGCCCGGCGCTCAGCATGTACCAGACCTCGGGTGACCAGGGATCGCACCGTTTCCATAAAAGGGTTCTTTTCCATGGTTTCGGCCAGGGAGCCGAGCACCACGTCGTCGACGCGATACACATGGGTTGCCTGCATGGTTTCGAGAAGCAGCGCCACCAATCCTTTCATGAAAATACTGCGAAACATTTTTATGGCCGAAGCAGCCCCAGGCTGGTCCCCGACCCGGGTGATGTCCATTTCATAAGCGCTCATCAGGATCCGGAACCGCTCGGCCCCCGGCCCGGAGCATAAAATGGGCACCTTGTGCAAATAGGCCGGGATGGCACCCATCATGGCCACGTCGACGAACTGCGCGCCCGACGGTGCGATCGTAGCGGCGACCCTCTCCATTTCCATGGGCGATGCGGCATTGACGTCCACGTAGAGTTGTTCGAGCGTCAGAAGCCCTTTGGCGGTTTTGGCCACTTCCAGTGCCGAGGCCGCTGTAACGCATGAAATCACCACCTCGGCAGATACGACCGCCTCCTCAAAATTGGGCAACATGAGGGCCCTAGCCTCGCGAGCCCGCCTTTGGATGACATCCCCGTAGGGTGGGACATTCCATGCATGGTCGTAGAAACGGATCTCAGCAACACCCGCTTGCTTCAACCCCTTGGCCAGGCCGGAACCCGCCTCGCCAAAACCGATGAAAGCTATTTTCATGCAACCCTTGCTTTCGTGTCCGATTCCCTTTTTGTTTCTGAAAACAAATGCCGCGCCTGATCAAATCACTGAATAATTGCCCTTGGGATCCATTTCCAGGGTTGCGCGCCGGGGTTCGAAACAGCACCCGAGGCGGAGCGTGACCGACCTGAAACCGCTAGCCCGCAGCGGACCGATATGCAGAAATGAGCCCAGAGCGGTCGTTGCACCACCGAGCCCCAGAGGACCGGTGTCGGTTTGATTGATCGCCTCGGTAATGCGCGTTTCCCACTCGTCCTGCACATCGAGATCGCCTTTGACCATCGCTTTAATCATGTTCATTCCGGCCTCCACATGACTGCGGCCGATGCCGACGGCCGCCACACAGGGAGTGCAGCCCAATTTTTTGACCTCTTCCCGGGCAAACCCGCAAACGGCATCCAGAAATACCTCTGCGCTGCGCCGCTGGTAGACGATTCCCGTGTGTCCCCTTAGCTCCGGTCCGCCGCCCTGGAGCAAAATCGTAATCCGGACACGGCTTCCCGGGGCGCGTTCGACCATG
>JAFDGP010000411.1 GCA_019309245.1 Deltaproteobacteria bacterium
TGCAGTAAAGGCGAAAACCCCAAAATCAGCGTCCGCACCCGCCCCCTCTAATACCTCAAAAGCAAACTGAGGCCTGTCTATTATTCCATTTGGAGACATTATCGCCCTCCCCTTATTGTTCAGAGTTATCCGGACAAACGCTAACCCGGATGAGCCGGAACCAACAAAGTAAACATGAAAGTTTGTGATGTGATATCTTCAGCTTGTCAGTCGCAAAGCATAATGGTGAGATAAAAGCTTTTATGCAAATTCTATCTTGAACCCACCGTCTTCGGCCAGCCCAAGCTGCACCTCGGAAGGCATGGCCTCTTGACTCATGCGGGCCAGGATCTCACGGGACATCAACGGCAAGATGGTCCCGTTCATGATGTGGTCGATATTCCTCGCCCCGGTTTCCACCTCGGTACACCGTTTGGCAATCTGATCCACCACCTCCGGGGCATAGACCAGCTTCATCTTGTGTGTTTCCGCCACCCTGGACACGAGCTTGTCCAATTTCAGACACACGATTTCCTTCATAATATCCGGCGGAAGGATATAAAATGGGGCAACATTCATACGCGCAAGCAATGCGGGTTTAAAATGGTTGCTCAAGATCGGCCGAATGGCGGCCAGCAAGGTTTCATAATCCGGTCGCTCTCCATTACTGCACAATTCCGTAATTACATCCGTGGCCAAATTGCTGGTCAGGAAAATCACCGTGTTCTTAAAATCGATCAAACGACCCTCGCCATCTGAAAGCATTCCTTTGTCAAAAACCTGATAAAAGAGATTCATCACATCCAGGTGGGCCTTTTCCACCTCATCCAGCAATACCAGGGAATAAGGCCGTTGCCGAACTCCCTCAGACAAAACCCCACCTTCTCCATAGCCCACATATCCAGGAGGCGAGCCGATCAGGCGGCTGACCGTATGGCGCTCCTGAAACTCGCTCATGTTAATCGTGACCATAAATCGCTCGCCGCCGAACAACAGGTCCGCCACCGCCAAGCCGGTCTCTGTTTTTCCGACACCGCTCGGACCCACCAAGAGAAACACCCCCATGGGTTGGCTGGGATCCTTGAGCCCGGCCTTGGCCGCCTTGATTACCTCTGTAATCACCTCCAGGGCCGCGTCTTGACCCTTAATCCTTTTCTTGAGGTTCTCCTCTAAATCTATTATAGTGCGGGCTTGATCTCGCATAACTTTTCCTAACGGGATACCAGTCCAGTCCGAGACCACCTTGGATACCACGTCCGGATCCACCTCCACCCGGATCAACGGGGAGTCGCTTTGAACTTCAGCGAGTTTTCCGGAAATGTCTTCGATTTGACCTTTCAATTCGGCTTCTCGGTCCGGTTCGGACGCCTCCCCGCAGGTGAGATCATAGAGTTGTTTCCTTATCTCAATGAGCTGATTAGCAAGTTCTTGTTCTTTGAGCCAACGTTCCTTGAGTTCGCCCAACTCCTTTTTCAACTGTTCCAGCTCGCCATGAATTTCTTCCAGACGATCTTTTTCAATGACAATGCCGTGCAACTGATCCCGCTCCAAAGCAGCCTTTTCGCGTTCCAGGGCCTGTATGGTCCGCTCCTTGTCCTCCACCACGTCCGGCTTGGCGGAAAGCAGGATTTTCACCCGGGCCGCGCTCGTGTCCAGAAGATCCACAGCCTTGTCCGGAAGTTGCCTCCCGGAAATGTAGCGGCTTGAAAGTTCGGCGGCCGCCTCAATGCCGTCGTCCCGGACCACTACACCATGCGCCTCTTCGTATTTTTTCTTGAGCCCTCTCAGGATCAAGACCGTTGTCTCGACCGACGGCTCATCCAGTTTAACCGGCTGAAATCGTCGAGCAAGGGCAGGGTCCTTTTCTACATACTTCTTATACTCAGACCAGGTGGTCGCGGCTACGGTCCGCAACTCACCCCTTGCCAGCGCCGGCTTTAACAGGTTGGCTGCATCCCCGCCTCCTGCCGGACCTCCTGCGCCGATCAGGGTATGGGCTTCATCAATAAAGAGAATGATCGGCTTGGGGGACGCCTTAATCTCGTTGATTACGGACTTGAGACGATTCTCGAATTCTCCCTTCATACCCGCACCGGCTTGGAGCAACCCCATGTCCAGACCCAGGATCGAAACATCACGAAGCACTTCCGGCACATCACCCTCCACGATTCTAAGCGCAAGGCCTTCCACTACAGCGGTCTTGCCCACGCCGGCTTCTCCGACTACGATCGGATTGTTCTTGCGCCGCCGGGACAAGATATCAATCATCTGGCGGATTTCCTGGTCTCGCCCGCGTGCAGGGCATCTTTTCCGATCGTGGTCAACAGATCCACATACCGGCCCGAGGCAAACTGGGTGGGTCTGTTCAAAACGGCCAGCAATAATGCCCCGGATCGAATACGCCCCTCTCCAAGGTCCACAGAGGCCACAAGCCACGCCTCCTGAAACAGCTCCATAAGCAATGGAGAAAAGACTGGCTTGGCGGCGTTTCCGGTTCGGAACTCTTCGATGGTTTCCTCAACCGCCTTCTGGACCCTGCCGGGATCCATATCGAACTGCCGAAAGATCAACGGCAGGTCGGACTGAGGTTCCTCAAGAAGTTTAGCCAATAAGTGCTCTACGGTAACCTCATAATGGGTCCGGGAGACACAGTAGCCCGCCGCTGCCTCCAGGCATCGGGTACAGTAAGCGTTCAGATGGCCCAACAGCGATTTGATGTCAACGGTAATCATGGTCTTCTCCTGTCTCGTGGTTCAGTCGGGTTTAATAATGTTAGCCATTACCTATGGCACTTCGCGTAATTTGACCTTTCA
>JAFDGP010000412.1 GCA_019309245.1 Deltaproteobacteria bacterium
ATCCGGGTACCTTACGGCAAACAGCAAGGCGATGGTGGCACCGTCACTGAATGCGCAAATATAAGCAGGCCCTCCCACACCCAGGGCGTCCATTAGAGCCGCAAGGTCACGGACGTCTTCGTAAAAAAAATCGGGCGGGTAGTCATATCGAGGGGATGCATTTCCGTACCCCCGCCGGTTGTAGGCGATTACCCGATAATGGTGTGCAAATCCGTCCACACAGCCTCCCCACTCCTCAATATTGCCCGTGCCGCCATGAAGCAGAATCAAAGGCGCTCCCCGGCCTTTTTCGACATATTCCAGGGTCCCGCTTGGAATCTCAATCTGGGTCATGAAACCATGGCCTGTACCGACCCGAGGTGTTCAGCGGAGATTGCTCCCCGGGTCGGGCGAAAACACTTCTCTCCCACTTTCTCATCCCTTGCGATCCGGTCTTTCCGACAATCCATTGTCGTCACCCGGGGCGGCCTCAGAGCCCTTTTGCTTCTCCCATCCGGCCAGCCGTTTCCGGACGATCTTCTCATATCCCCTGTCTGAAGGCGAATAAAATCTTTTGTTCGCCAATGGCTCAGGCAAGTATTGTTGCGGCACATAGGCGTTGTTAAAATCATGGGCATATCGATAGCCTTTCCCGTATCCCATGGCTTTCATGAGTTTGGTGGGCGCGTTTCGAATATGCAGGGGCACTGCAAGGGTCCCGGTCTCCCGGATGGCTTGTTGCACCTTTGCATACCCCGTATACAAGGCGTTGCTCTTGGGCGCGGTAGCCAGGTACACGGCCGCCTGGATCAGGGCCAGATCGCCTTCCGGTGGCCCCACAAACTGAAAGGCCTGCATGGCGGACACCGCCACTGTCAACGCCTGGGGGTCCGCATTGCCGATATCTTCCGAGGCAAACCGAACCATGCGCCTGGCAATATAGAGAGGATCCTCTCCAGCGGCCAGCATCCGCCCGACCCAGTACATAGCGGCATCCGGGTCGCTGCCGCGCAGGCTCTTGTGCAGCGCGGAAATCAGATCATAATGCTGATCGCCGGCCTTGTCATAGCGCAACATCTTTCTTTGCAAGACCTTTTCAACCACCGCCCGGGTGATTCTTCGATCCTCCGGGGCCTTGTCTCGAACCAGGGAGGCACCGGCCTCCAGACAGTTTAACGCGGCGCGTGCATCTCCGTCGGCCGCCCGCACCATCCACGCCATGGCATCAGGGTCCACCTGAACCGACCACGCGCCCAGCCCCCTTTCTTTGTCGGCGATGGCCCGCTGGAGAATCGTTGTGAGCTCTCCTTCCGAAAAGGGTTTCAGCACCAGGACACGTGCCCGTGAAAGCAATGGCGCGATCACCTCAAAAGAGGGATTTTCCGTAGTCGCCCCTACCAGGGTGATCAGCCCGCGTTCCACGTGGGGCAAAAACGCATCCTGCTGGGCCTTGTTGAACCGATGCAGCTCGTCGACGAACAAAACGGTCTTTTTCCTGTAATAGCGGCGTTCGGTTCGGGCCCGCTCAATGACCTGACGGATCTCCTTGACCCCGGAAAGCACCGCGGAAAACGTCTCAAAATGAGATCGGCTCACCCGGGCGATGATTCGTGCCAGCGTGGTCTTGCCGGAACCCGGTGGCCCCCAGAAAATCATTGAAAAGAGCCGGTCCTGTTCCAGGGCATGCCGGAGCAAGCCGCCCTTTTCCAGCAGATGGCCCTGCCCAACAAACTCTTCCAGGCTCGTGGGCCGCATGCGCTCTGCCAGGGGACGGGAGGTTTCGTCCAGTCCCTTTTCCGCATAGTCAAACAGGTCCATGTTGTTCATGCAACGTCAGCGTTTGCCCTTTCGCTTCCTGAAGGCCAACCGGATCGGCGTCTGGGTCAGTGCCAGGGTCTCCCTGAACTGATTGATCATATAACGCTCGTAAGAAAAATGAATCCCTTCCGGATCGTTGACAAAACATACAAACGTGGGCGGCGCCACAGCAGTTTGCGTAGCATAATAAAACTTGATGCGTCTTCCGCGAGACATGGGCGGCGGGTTGCGGGTCACCATGGCCTCGAGCACCCGGTTCAGGTGCCCGGTACCCACCCGGCTGGTGTACTGCTCATAAACGGCCTGCACCCGGTCAAAGATCTTGAAGGTCCGCTGTCCGGTCATGGCCGACACCGTCATGGCCGGAGCAAAGCGCAAGAAGCGCATCCGGTCCCGTACCGCCTCCAGGTACTGCTCGGCCGTCCGGGTGTCCTTTTCCACCAGATCCCACTTGTTGAGCAGCACCACACAGC
>JAFDGP010000413.1 GCA_019309245.1 Deltaproteobacteria bacterium
AGAACAGACCCCCGGGCGGATGTTTATGCCCTGGGAAAGATTCTTTATGAGGCCGTTGCCGTCAAGATTACCCACAAAACAGTCCCCTTTAAGAGCGCCGGTCTGGATAATGCCGAGACACCGTTTTTTCGTGAACTCGACCAAATTATCCGGAAGGCCACAGCAGAGGACAGAAAAGAACGGTTTGGATCTGTAGCTGACATGCGAAAGGCGTTATTAAAGGCCATTGAAATCGCAGAGAAAACAACATCACAAGACTCCAAGGATACAACCCCTGGAAAGTTTCGGTCCACTTTTTCTCACGTCAAATGGATTTGGCCCGGCATCACTATTGTCGTTCTTTCAGTGGGGCTTGTGGTGCTTTGGCTCTTGCTGGGTGACACAGGCAAACAGGCCCGACGTGTTGTAAAAACGCCGGTGATTACCGATAAGGCATTGCCTGAGAATAAAAATTTTCCAAATGTCGTTTCAATCTCTTCTCTGCCCACACCTTTGCCGCCCATATTGCAAGGCGAAGACGGAACCAAGTTGCGCCTTGTACCGGAAGGAAAGATCCCCTTGCCGGAAAACTTCGGGCCAGATTCTGGAAAGTCGGTCAGGGTCGGTCCCTTTTACATGGATGAAACGCAAGTGACGAACCATCAATACGTGGTCTTTTTAAACCGACTTGGTCCCAGAATCACCGTGGAAAAAGGTGTTGTCAGGGGGGACGTCAATATCTGGTTGTTGCTGGGGGAGGTTGTTGGGGGATATGAGCCGGTCATTTTTCGCAACGGCAAGTTTCGCATTAACGATCCTTCGCACGCCTCGAGCCCTGTGCTGCGCGTTACAGCCTATGGGGCGTCGGCTTATGCCAGATACTATGGACGGCGACTTCCCACGGCAGCGGAGTGGTTTTATGCAGCGTCGAAAGGAGAATCGCTGATAAAAGAAAGAGCAGGGGATATATCTCAGACCACAGGAGAGCAAGAAACGGACGAAATGATGCGAAGAATGCATGAAGCTAAAGAAAACATTCCCTCTGTGTCGCAGGAGCCTTTGCGAGAGCCAACACCAGTTCTCGTTTTTCGGCCAAATGCCTTTGGTATTCGAGGATTAAATGAGGGCTTCAGCGAATGGGGCCTTCAGTTTAAGACCATAAAGACATCGCTTTCGGAACAGATAAAAGAAGTAAGATATGTGGTCCTGGGCGGGCTGGGAAAGGACACAAAAAAGGGGACCTCGTTTCCCGCACCTATCTCACGTTATCCATGGGAGGCTTTTGAAGAAGTGGGATTCCGAACCGTGCTCAGCGTCGATAAAAGCCAGGACTAGGGGCGTCCTGCCCGGCGACGCGGGTTGGGGAGTTCAAAGCAAACTGAACGGTTTTTCCTGATCACGGGCTCTTACCAACAGTACCAACCATGCCTCGCCGGAGGTGTCAGCGGCTTGCCTTTGGCGGCAGCGCCACCTTCTCCTTTGATGCCATAAGCTTTTGCTTTTTGGCGAAGCTGTTCCTGTAGGTCAAAAATCTCTTTTGCCAGTTTTCCCGCAAGCTTTGGATCAGGATTCGTGCGAGCCTTCAAGGCATTAAATTCAGCTTGTTTGACAACAAGGCTGCGTCTGAGTTCAACAGTGTTATCCAGGAATTTTTGACGCGCTTACGCTGATAATATACCAAAACTGAGCATCCCGGCGCAGCACAAGAATATCAGCAGGCTTTTCATCTTATCTCCCCTTACTCTAAGTTCTGACTATTACACCCCTACTATAAACATGATAAGGGTGGCAGCCTGTGGAGTCAACAGTCTACTGCCAGAAGGGTTGCAAATTGGAAACAAATACCTTTTCCGGGTCAATCCAAATCTATGCCACCCAATACAAAAATATCGATTTAAAGTATGTAATACATTAAAAACTTGAGATATCCATACTAAATCCCTAGACTATATAGCCTGGCTGGTTAGACGTCGACCGGCTTGCCGGCCCCTTTTTACCCAACAGCACTTCAGAAAGCGGGAAATGCGGGTATTATCTACCCACTTGGCGAGTAACGCACAAGACGAGCAACCGAGAAAGCAACTGATCGACTTGTCAATTATGTTTCAATCCAAGAGGTTAGCTTCCTTAGGGTTTTGTTGGCATAACTTTTGCCATTATACAATGACGAAGGGCAAGAAAGCTAAAACGAAAATTTAAACAAGAAGGTAACAAGAATGAAAACGCTGGCAGCAACATTCGGGATTCTGGTTCTTGCGGCTGTCTTGGTTGTTCCGGTCTTTGCGCATCGTCAGGGGTGGGATGATATGGAAGGATCTGGGTACTGTTGGAACGACTCGTGGTGGGCTGAAGATATACCTCAAGGGCAGCGAGCAAAGGTGGATAAACTGGAACGGAAGTTTTTCAAAGATACGTCGAAACTCCGAACCCAAATTTGGGCCAAGTCAAATGAACTCGATGTTCTGATGTGCTCTTCCAATCCTGACCCACAGGAAGTTCGGAAGCTACAAAACGACATTGGTGATTTGAAAAGAACATTGGATGAAAAAAGAAACGATTTTGAGCTTAAAGCCCGGAAAATGATACCTGACAGAGGCGCATTTACGCGAAGTTATTGTGGACGCAGAGGCATGGGAATCAGAGGCCACTATGGCCACAGGGGCGGCTACGGACCGGGGACCTGCTGGAGATAGACATCCAGCGACACGGCCCATACAATCAGCGACCACCGGTAAAACTGGTGGTATGATAAAGGCCCCTCAAAGGGGCCCTAACACCACTGGTGGTCGCTGATGAATCCGTGCACCATCCACCGGCGATCCTATACCACCTCACACACACGAAAAGTCACCCCCGAACTTGAATATCTTTCTCAAACTTTTCACCTGATCCTGTCTCCAAAGCCATCCTGGAACCATCAACCTTTTCCCCTATTACCCGCGGCTTCTTGAATCATGGATTAGTGCCGAGCACTCGTTTCTCGACTCGGGACTAATCCTTTGCTTGTTATCTTTGCTTATTATTTATAACACTTGAGGCTACAGTGGTGTTCTATGGAATCAAAGTCCTTATCATTGTGAAGGAGTGGTATGTCGTTTTCTATAGCGACTGAAGCAATCATGCAGTCCACGGATTTTCTAATGGTGATACCTTTACGACGCAGACCTCTATAAATTTCAGCAGCCTTCAAAAAGACAGGATAGGGCATTGGCAAGAAGAGCAAATTGCTGAAAAGATCTCTCGTTTTTTTGAACTCCGAATCCTTCCTAATTCCTTGCAGTACCTCAGTCAGCACAATACCGCAGGTGCATATATTTTCACGATTTTTTATCAAGTTTTCTAAAGCGTCAACGTGGCCTGAAGATCGTGCAGCAAAAAAATCGATCCAAACTGTAGTATCAACCAAGACCATCATAATTCACGTCCGCGACGCCATTCATCAAGATTTCCCTTCCAGTCAATATTACCTTTAAGTTTAAGAATCTTCGTTTGAGCTTCGTGTCTGAGAAGTTCTCTCAAGGCATGGTCAATCAAAGCTCTCTGGGTTTTAATTCCTGTAGCTTTCATACAATCTTTTATGAGTTCATCGTCAATCACAATATTCGTACGTTTCATCTCGAGACCCCCCAAAAATTCTATACACATAATATCATGTTTTTTGTGTATTGCAAGAAGGCTTTGAAAGATAACGTTCAGCATCAGCCGCATTTTCTTTTTCGCATTTAAAACAAATGATGAAGGCCCGGAACCAGCGCCCCTCCTACCGCACATCCAGCCGAATCCAGCGGGTGCAAAATCGATTGGCCGCCTCCAAGAGCTTCCTCCAGGGCAGACCTTCATGGGCCATCACGTGTAAACGCCTGTTACGTGTA
>JAFDGP010000414.1 GCA_019309245.1 Deltaproteobacteria bacterium
ACGTAAAAGGGTTTAAATACAGATCCGGCCTTACCCCCAGGTCGGACCGATCCATGGCAATGGCTCTTAAGGCACGGTCAAGGCAACTGTTATTTTTCGAAGCCTCTTTGGAAAAGGCAGAACCAAGAAGACCAAAAGGGCTTGTGATCTCCAACATTACAATCAAGACAAGCCCTGCTCGTCGTAAAAACCGGTCTGACCAATACCTAGACATCTTTCATCCTAATCCGGACGAACCGGAACCAAAAAGGAAAAAATTATCACGTGATGTTTTCAAGGCGTCAAGCCGCAAAACACGTGCTGTTCTCAAGCCCGAAGGGCGCAAAGGACGAAAACACGAAAACCTCAATTTCTTCTATTTCGTGCTTTCGTGCTTTCGTGATTATCTTTTAAAGTTTTTGCTGCAAAAAAAGCATATTGTTCTCACTGTGTGGGCCATGATTTGAATTGAGTTTCTTAAGAGGGTTAACCCCGGGAAAGTCGCCTGCAAAACCAGCGAAACGCCCCGAGTAGCAGTGCCAGCACGATCAAAGCTTCCACCATGGACAAGATATGGTAGTGCCTTCCGTACTCCGACACGGTCCAGAAACCCTCATTCCTCACAAAGGAGAGCACAAATGCCGCTTTTCCCCCGGCTTGAGTCACCAACCGGAAACCAGCATCCGATGGGCTGTAGCGTATGATCCGCCCCGACCATTCCGCAACAATCACCAGTGCCACCAATGCACCGGTTATGGAATACACCCACGCTTTAACCTTGCGCAGCCCGGCCGTCATACGAGAAACCTGCGGGGTCGCGATCAGAAATAGAGTAATGCCAAGCATCCCCCCCAACGCATTGAGCACGCAGTCGTTAAAATCAATGTATTTCGTATATTGCGGATTCCAGATAAACTGGACGAGTTCATCAAAAATCCCTCCGACCGTGGTCAAAAAAACAGCGAAAAAGTCATCCCAAACTGCCAGCCTGAACAAGACGGCCAGCACGGCATACTGGGGATAGTGAATCAGTTCGATGTTTGTCACGATAAGAAACCAGTCAGCACCGACCAGAAAAACAACCAGCATAATCCACCACAATATCGATTCCCGAAAGCCGACATAGCCTCTTTTCCTCGATGGTATCAGACATGCGGACACGGAAAGAACACCAAGCCCCAGTGCGCCCACCCGCAACCATGCCTCTAAGGTCACTCTGTTGCAGTGGCCTACGATCCACGCGTACAGATCGGACACCCAGTCGTGTGAAAGTACCACAAATACCAAATACCCCAAAGCCACCATGGCCCACACCACGGTGCGGGTCACCCTTATCTCGTGACTAACGAATGGATCAAGCAAGCCCATTTTTCACTCGATGTTTCCTTTTGTCTATCGCAGAAATATTGGGCATTCAACGAATTGGAGGCGGCAATGCAGGTATCTGTGAAGCAAAAAGGGCAGAGCCAACATGTTAAGCCCTGCCCTTGTTGATATCCTGATGAAGATGCCTTTTTTCCTAAACCCTCTCAAAATAATTATCAGGGAACTCGTCCGCCTGGAGCGGACGAGTTCCCTGACCTACAGGTCTTAGGGCCATTGAAGCGTCAACTCCGGATTCTTGTATATGTACTTAACAAGATCTGTTCCGATTTTTACTATCACCTTAACCGGGACGGTCTTGGTATCACCACGCGACATCCCATTCTTTTTGAAAAACGCCTTTCTCATATCAAGTATAATCAAATTGTCGTCCCAGTGCTTGATGACATTATCGCCGAAGGTCGTGCCGACGGTAGCCGCTTTATTCCCTATCTTGACTCTTATGGGAATTCCAGCCAGAAAACCGCTCCCGTGTATCCTGAGCGTTTCTCCTTTTTTGACGGGATTAGGCTCGACGTCGACAATTGCGCCGGAGGAGCTGCTCGTGGTAAAGGTCCAAAGAGGCCCTTCTGTTACCTCCGTGGTTGAGCTGTCTATCTTATCTAAGGACTTGACCTGCCATACATAGGTCTTTTCCGGCGTCAGACCTTCCAGGCTGACCTGTCGATCCGGGTCCTTGATCGAACCGGAGCCCTGTACCTCAAACAGATCCAGCTGATCCAACGGGGTATCCCCCCAGCCGTCCGGAATCCTTCGCATCCGGACTTCGTAATAAAGGGGATAGCTTCCGGGTCTACGGTTACTCGCCTCCCATTGAAGTGTCGTCGCCAACGCAACGCCTGTTGCCCCGTCCGACGGTGTTGGAAGCACTGGCTCATTGGGCGGTCC
>JAFDGP010000415.1 GCA_019309245.1 Deltaproteobacteria bacterium
TATGAACAAAAATACAAAAATCGCGTCATTAACAACATCAAAAAAAGAGCCAAAAAACTGGGCTTTCAAATATCATTTCAGCCTATCGAAAACCCAGGAGTTTCTTAAGAGGGTAAACTCGGCCGGGGCTCTCCACATCTTGTCAAAGCCCAGGCGCATATCGATTCAGGGAAAATCCCCGTCACATCTTTCACACCATGTAAAACACTTGACAATAAAGACCGTTTGTGGCATGAGGGTTAGATCATAGCTGGATCCCGCTACTTCATATTCACCCAATGTGAGGGTCAACCTGTGCCCGGTCATCATAGCGCTCTCTCTTAGCGGGAGAGGTTCGGTGAGAAGTTGGAGCCAAATGGTTCTCCTTCGCTCTGGGCCCTCTTTCTGAAAGAAGAGGAAACATAGGGAACTGATGGCCGGAGGAAGCCTCGGGATCGGGCTGATGAGATCAAATCTCAATGCCCGGGCCATTTCCACGGGTCACCGGGCCGTTCGGATACTCAGACATGAAGGGGGGCTTTATCGCAAGGAGGTATGAGATGAGAAAGACAAAAAAAGCTTTTGCCGTTTTTCTGGTTATCGGAGTGGTGCTCGCCTTTGTGGGCGGATTGTATGCCCAGGAGGCGGTCAAGATCAATATCAACAAGGCGACCGTGGAGGAACTTGCCCAGCTCAAACGCGTCGGGGAAAAGTACGCAGAGCGCATTGTTGAATACAGGGAAAAACACGGTCCTTTTGAACGGGTGGAAGATATTACCCTTGTGCCTGGCATCGGGCCAAAGACCCTTGAGGCCAACAAGGACGTGTTGAGCGTAGAATAGCCTGTTTTCAAAAGCCCCCCTCTTTTTTGCTGTTAACCAAAAGAAACACAAATTACATAGCTTGAGAACTAACGTAAAAGTCGAGCATGCCGCGCATGCAAGGACATAAAGGCATCCATGTCCTTATAGAAAGCAATGTGGTCCACCCTGCACATTACGGCCGATTATCGAGAAAGGCCTTCCGGGCTGATTGATCTTCTGCAACGTCAAGGCGTCACGGTCAAGGTCAAGCATGTGCGACATGGCGATTACGTGATCAAAGGATGCGTGACTGTCGAACGGAAAACCGCCAAGGATTTTACTATTTCGTTGATCGACGGGCGGCTTTTCCGTCAGCTCTCCGACCTCGTCAGGTATTGTCGAAATCCCATCGTGTTGATCGAGGGGGATCCGTACGATACCGGCCTTCATGTCCATGGCAACGCGGTAAAAGGAGCGCTGCTTTCGACCCAGGTCATTTGGCGCGTTCCAGTAGTTTTTTCAGCGTCCAAAGAAGACAGCAGGGATATTTTGCTTATGATGGCAAGGCAGTGCGCCAAACACGTGGATGTGATTCCGCAACGGGGTGGCTATCGACCAGCGGCCCTCAAATCAAGGCAACTGTATATTTTGCAGGGGCTTCCCGGTATAGGGCCCGAACTGTCCAAGCGGTTGATCCGGCATTTCCGGTCTGTGGTTCGGGTGATGAATGCCTCGATCGAGGAGCTGACCCAAGTGCATGGGGTTGGAACCGCCTGTGCCACCAAGATCAGGGGGGTCCTGGATTCACGGTTGTGAGAAAAAACAATCTCACACGGAGCTCGCAGAGGCACAGAGGCGGATGCCTGCACTTACCGCTATCATTTCCTTGCCGACACGCTTCGGTTCCCCATTTTCTTGCCAACAGCCGCCTTTTTTCTTGACACCATGCCCTGAATGTGTTCATTTCGTGAACGCTCTAAATGCATTAACCTTTCCGGTTCAAATTCTCATCAAAATGGTGTTAATTCAAGAGGTTGCCTTCAATGTCAGGCCGTAATCCACCAAGCGGAGCTGTGGGCTCTCGAGGTTTTTTTAACTTCTTTAAGCGACAGCAACGAGTTTTGCAAAGGCCACAAAGTGAGCCGGAAGCTTGAAAACATGCAAGAGGTCCGTATCGGCAAACGGGGCATTTCCTTGCGGGCTCTTAAGGGTGTCATCGAAGATTGTCCTGATGTGGTGGCGGCCTATCTATTTGGTTCCGCCGCGCAGGGCGCGCCAGCGGTCAATGATCTCGATATTCTGGTTCTACTTCGCAAGGAGGCAGAGAAAGATAAAGTTTATGTTGATCTCATCTGCCGGTTGTGCCAAGCCTTACAAATTTCGGAAGACAGGATTGACCTGCTATTCCTCGACCTTAAGGAGGCGGATCTTATTGTGCTTTCAAAGGCGATA
>JAFDGP010000416.1 GCA_019309245.1 Deltaproteobacteria bacterium
GCCTGAAGTACATCTAACCAACGTGTACAATCCGTATTTTGCTGACCTAGAGGACGGGGCACTACTGGTCATGGGGAGGGTAGCCCGAGAGGACCGCTACGAGGCCCTGATTGTGAATGCAGCTGAAGAACACCTCATGGACATTCTATATGGCGCGACTGATATACCAGAGGGGGCTTCATGGGGAGTCGTGACGCTTTATGAGACCGTGGAGGCAGACGCTCCATCTTTGGACCTGACCAGTGATTTCTTCAGGTTTTTGGAGCAACTGGCGCTGCAGATGTACCGGCAGACACGAGAAATGCCGACAACTCGTGATACGTCCGGCCGTGTCTGGCAGGTTGTTGCACAGAACGGCGAGTTCGTGCGTTATCAGATCACTTGTCCGGGATTGAGCCAAGCGAAGGACCCCTTCACGACTGCTATTCTGAAAGCCCCAGGCAATCTGACACGGTGGTTGCTTCAGAAAGCCGAGTTTCAACTTGTCCGGTTTCTGGAGAAGCTTCACTACCCCAATCAGTATATAGAGAAACTTCAGGAGCGGTGGCAGCGGCCGTTTCCATCAGGCTGGCCGGGATTGGCCGAAGTCTTTGGAGAAGGCTTGGAGGACATCATTGCTGTTTCCAAGAGTCTGACTCAGTCACGACGCGCGAGAGCCGGAAATAGCTTTCAATGGTACCTTTCGTATCTACTGGACGGACACCACATCCCCTATGACGAGCAAGCCGGAGGGCAGCGCGTTGATTTCTTGCTCTTTCCACGGACCTCTCCTGTTGTTCTGAGCGCGAAGACGACTGCCAGAGAACGCTGGAAGCAACTTGAGGAGGGGGCATACTTCATCACGCTCGACCGTGGGATTACGCAATCAAAGCTTGCCGAAATTTTGAGTCGAAGTATCTCCATTGTCGTGCCTGAAGTGGATAAGAAACACATCACACACTATCGTAATGAGGCTAGCGTGGTTACCTTCAAGGATTTCTTTGCTCAAATGTCCGGGAGGGTAGCGTGAAGCAAGTCTACTGTGCAATAGTAGATAAGATTATCGTATGGGGTAAAGAAGGCGTTGAAGATTTCCGTTGGCGCAATCCCCGGTCTCCCTATGAATCCGCCGTGGCGGAAATTATGCTGATTCGTACACCGGCTGAACAGGCAGCACCGGTATATCTCGACTTCCTGAAGCGATACCCAACGGTCTATGACCTTGATCTGGCTACAGAGGGAGACATTGCAGAGGTGATTTTCCCGCTTGGTCTATCATGGCGAGCGAAGAAACTCAAAGCAATGGCAGATTATTTGGTCAACGAACTAAAGGGCCAATTTCCGGATACACTAGGAGGCTTGATGGAAATTCCTAGCATTGGGCCATACACGGCGGCTGCCATTATGACTTTTTACTTCAGAAAACGTGCGGTACTGGTGGACGCGAACACTGTACGCTTCTTTAAGAGGTTCTTTGGCTGGAAGCCCCCGGGAGAAGCGCGCCGCAATCGAGAACTGATAAGTAGAATGGACCAGATGACTCCCGATGGCCAGAGGGCTGTTCTCTTTAACGTCAGCTTTCTGGATTTTATGAGAAAAGTCTGCCGGTCCAGACCCGGACAACCCCTTTGTGATGAATGTTTATTGGAAGCTGACTGCCAGCACGCGCAAACAGAGGAGGATAATTAGATGAATGACGGTCTTCGTTTCGCCGATCTGTTTGCGGGAATCGGTGGTTTTCGCTATGCTTTTGAAGCCGCAGGGTGTAAGTGCATTTGGGCATGTGAGATAGATAAGTTTGCCCGCCACACGTATTCTGTCAATCATATGGGGGAGGAGTTACACTGGCGGGACCATGACAAGCACCGATATCATCCTCACTTCGCTGCAGATGTTCGAGATGTTGATGCCAAGCATATCCCTGACTTTGATATTCTAGCGGCAGGCTTCCCCTGTCCCACGTTCTCAATAGCTGGGGTATCCAAGCGCAATTCACTTGGCTGGAAACACGGGCTGGACGACGAAGAGAAGGGACAGCTATTCTTCGAGATAGTACGTATTATTGATGAGAAAAAGCCGGCTGCTTTTCTATTGGAGAATGTAAAGCACCTGATATACCACAAAGGGGGCAAAACGTTCACGTATATGCTGCGGGTTCTTCGTGAGGACCTCGGGTATGAGCCTGTTACGTGGAAGTTGTTTGACGCGGCCAAATTGGTACCACAACACA
>JAFDGP010000417.1 GCA_019309245.1 Deltaproteobacteria bacterium
AAACCGGTGTTCAAAAATAGATAATCAGAATACTTCAAAAAGAAGACATTTTCTATGATTGAGATTACTCCTTACGGTATTTATATCCCACGTTACAGGGCTGAATCGGAAGAATATCTTTTCGACCATGGCTCGGTTCAACACTGCCACTGCTGGTGCTGCTAAAGGAGAAAAGGCCGCGACGAATTATGATGAGGTATTATTACAACTCCCATGGCGGCAACTCAGGGGCCTTTGAAGAAACAAGAACGAGAGAAGATTGGCGGTTTATCCTTCAATTCAACAGCTGTTCCTTATTTGAAGAGACACTTTACGTGTTCATTATAATTGTTTGTCATAAACCAGTGAGGCAATAGATGAATTTTGATGTGACCGATGAACATAAAATGATACGTGATATGGTAAGAGAGTTTACCGTTGAGGTGATTGTGCCCCGTGCAGAAGAAATGGAACGTACGGGGGAATACCCATACGATATTATGACTCAAATGGGTGAATTGGGCATTATGGGGATCCCCTTTCCGGAAGAGTACGGAGGCAGCGGTGGTGATTGGGTTGGCATGCACGTGTGTATTGAAGAGATATCGCGGGGAGACCTGACCTTAGGCGCAATGTTGGATGTAACAACAAGTGTCGCCGGCCAAGAAATTTATGCATTTGGTACCGAGGGACAAAAGAAAGAATGGCTTACGCCCATAGCCAGAGGAACAAACATAGGAGCTTTCGCCCTCACTGAACCCAATTCCGGTTCCGATGCAGGGGCGCTGAGGACAAAGGCTGTTCTGGAAGGAAATGAATGGGTCCTCAATGGCACCAAACAATTTGTGACCAATATTGGGCTGGATAATGCCTCAGTTGTTCTAGTGGCTGCCATGAGCGGCAAGAATAAAAAAGGCAACATTATTTCGACATTCATCGTACCAAAAAGGGCTCCTGGTTTCCAATTGGGGAAAAAATATGAAAAGATGACTTGGCACGCCTCTGCAACGCACGAAGTCATTATGGAGGATTGCCGTATCCCAAAAGAAAATCTCTTAGGGGATCCGACTCGAGGGTTTGCTCAACACTTGGCTGTTCTTCAAACCGGCCGAATAAGTATTGCCGCTATCAGTGTCGGAGTGGCACAGGCCTGCCTAGATAACGCTTTGACTTATGCAAAAGAACGTACCCAATTCGGCCAGCCAATTTTCAATTTCCAGGCGATCCAATTTAAGTTGGCCGATATGGCTGTCTCCATTGAACTGGCCCGGAATCAATATCTCAAGGCTGCTTGGCTTAAAGACCAGGGTCGGAAGAATACGTTTGAAGCGAGCGTCGCCAAACTTTATGCCTCAGAAATGGTTGAGAAGGTGGCCAGCGATGCAGTCCAGATCCATGGCGGATATGGGTATATGGATGAATACCCCGTATCCCGTTATTACAAGGGGGTAAAGCTCCTCCAGATTGTGGAGGGAACATCCGAGGTTCAGAGAATGATCCTGAGTCGAATCCTTTGGTCTCAATGAAAAAACCGGGGGACATACCTTCCCCCGATTGCGGTAGGGATACCAGTTTCCCGGTACCCCTTGCACAAATCCCGACGTGCGGAACTATCGCACCGGGCTCCCGCCTCGGGTTCTGGCATCGAAGCGATGGCCTGCGGGGAAGGCATCATTAAGGACAATGTTAGGTCCCAGGTCGTAATTTGAGGACAGATGATCCATCCATCAACCCGCTTTCACTGGATGAAGCATTGAAAGTCATTAAAAGTGTGCATCCCCACTACCAAAACTGTCTGACTTTGTTGTCTTTCACCGGCTTGAGGTTTGGAGTAATGGCGGGGCTCAAATGGCATGAGAGTTTATGATTCAACAAATATGCCTCACCCAAAAAAAGGGGTTACCCACAATCGGATAACCCCTTGTAAGACTGGTAGCGGGGGCTGGATTCGAACCAACGACCTTCGGGTTATGAGCCCGACGAGCTACCGGACTGCTCCACCCCGCGTCAAGATTTTTAATGTACCAATTATCCTAAATCAAGTCAATCAAATTTTATTCATTGGGCAAGCGAATGACAAATGTCGCGCCTTCCCCCGGGCTGCTCTGGGCCCAGATGTCGCCCTTATGCGCCTCCACGATCTTGTACGAGATGGACAGGCCCAGCCCGGACCCCTTTTCCCGCGTGGTGTAAAACGGCTCAAAGATATGCAGGAGTTTGTCTTTTT
>JAFDGP010000418.1 GCA_019309245.1 Deltaproteobacteria bacterium
TATGACCCTGAACCGGGCACCTTAATGGCCAAGCTGAACACAAAGGGCAATCCGATGTTCGACAAAATCTGCACCGAACTGGACGTCCCCTTCCGGCGGATCGGCTCCCTTGTACTGGCCTTTAATGATGACGATCAACGTACAATCCGGGAACTCTATGACCGCGGCATTCAAAACAACATTCCGGACATGGAACTGATCAACCAAGAGCAGTTACGCAATCTCGAACCTCAAATCAACCCCGATGCAACCGGCGCGCTTTATGCAAAGACCGCCGGCATTATCAGCCCCTGGGAACTGGCCATCGCACTGGCGGAAAACGCAATGGACAACGGCGTTAAGCTGTTCCTGAACAGCGCCGTTCAATCCATTCACAAAGAAAATTCCGTCTTTACGGTAAAAACCGCCACGTCGGTTTTTCGCTCTAAAATCATCATCAATGCCGCCGGCGTTCAGGCGGCCAAGATCAACGATATGATTGCCCGGCCTGCCTTTAAAATTATCCCGCGGCGGGGCGAATACTACGTGCTTGATAAAACGGCCAGCGGCATGGTTCACCACGTAATATTTCAGCCGCCCGGCAAACTGGGTAAAGGCGTACTGATCACACCCACCGTGCACGGGAATGTGCTGGTGGGACCGAACTCCGATTCTGTTCCCGATGACGAAGCAATCGAAACCACGGCCGCCGGTCTGGACTATGTCAGACAAAAGGGCCTGAGAAGCTTTCAAAATATTCCTTTCAACAAAACAATCAATATATTCGCCGGATTACGGGCCGAGCCGGATACTGGTGATTTTATCATCGCTGAATCGCCCGATGTCAAAGGGTTTATCAATGTTGCCGGCATCAAATCACCGGGACTTTCGGCGTCCCCGGCCATAGCCGACTTAGTCGTGGAACTGGTTGATGGAATTTTACCGTCTTTGAAGCCAAACACAAGTTTCATCGCCCACCGGCGCAAGGCCTATCACTTTGCCGAATTGAGCGACGCCGAGAAGACGGCATTAATCAATATTGACCCCCGTTACGCCAGAATAGTCTGTCGCTGCGAAAACATTACCGAAGGGGAAATCGTTGACGCCATCCATCGCAACGCCGGTGCCACCACCGTTGACGGTATCAAACGACGGGTCCGCCCCGGAATGGGCCGCTGTCAGGGTGGATTCTGCATGCCGCGGGTGATGGAAATTCTGGCCCGGGAACTCAACCGGGACATGGCATCAATTTTAAAAGACCGGCCGGGTTCTCAAATCATTACCGGCACAACCAAAGCCAACAGCGTTGTTGAATATGAAGAAGCAACTATCGCATAGCGAACCGGGGAAAACAGATGCAGGAATATGATTTAGTTGTAATCGGCGGCGGACCGGCGGGACTGGCGGCCGCCATCGAAGCCCGGAAAAACGGGGTCAGGGACATCATCATACTGGAACGGGATATAGAACTGGGCGGGATTTTACAGCAGTGTATTCACAATGGATTCGGTCTGCATATATTTAAGGAAGAGCTGACCGGGCCCGAATACGCCCAGCGTTTTATCAATGAACTGGCGGAGATGGGCATTGAATACAAAACCGATGCCATGGTCATCAATATCTCCGAGATAAAAACAGTAACCGCCGTCAACCGGCAGGAAGGCCTGATCACAATTGCGGCCGGCGCTATCATTCTGGCAATGGGCTGCCGGGAACGCACCCGGGGCGCTATCCGGATTCCGGGCGCCCGGCCGGCAGGAATCTTCACCGCCGGTACCGCTCAGCGGTTTATCAATATCGAGGGCTATATGGTCGGTCGGCGGGTCGTGATTCTGGGCTCCGGCGATATCGGCCTGATCATGGCGCGGCGCTTGACCCTCGAAGGCGCCAAGGTGCTGGCGGTGGCCGAACTGATGCCCTATTCCAGCGGCCTGACCCGCAATATCGTGCAATGTCTGCATGATTATGACATCCCCCTGCTGCTGAGTCATACTGTAACTAACATCCGGGGCAAAGACCGGGTTGAAGGAGTGAGTATTGCCAAAGTTGATGACAATCTAAAACCCATCCCGGACACGGAAAAATATTACGAATGTGACACGCTTCTGTTATCCGTCGGTCTGATTCCGGAAAATGAATTGTCATACCAGGCCAATATTCAAATCGACCCCAAGACCAGCGGTCCCCTGGTCAATGAGGCCATGGAGACCAGCATTGAGGGG
>JAFDGP010000419.1 GCA_019309245.1 Deltaproteobacteria bacterium
TTGAAATCATTGTCAACTTTCATCAGCTCGGAAAAGGCATGAATCAGCAACATGGGCCCTTTCTTTGCCGATAGGTTAGCCAGAAAGGCAAGGTTCTTGCCCTTTCGTCTTTCCTTACAAGTGAAGCCAGATACGTCTATACCATTGGGAATAATATAGGTATGCAGTTCTGGGACGTCTATACCAAGCAAGTCCAATTGCTCGAAAAAGACGTCCCTGACGTGTTCCGCCACAAATATGAGATGATCGATTGCTGTCCAGTCGATTTCTCCGATAAAACCGGAAAACACTTCATACGAATGTAGCCTGCACACGACTTTTTTCCCGGACAGGGCCTTGCACTTTGTTGTCATGTATACGGCGAGTTCATTACACCACTCCAACCAGACCGTATCCGCCCAGCCGGCCAAACGCACCATGTTCTTAAAGTCATCCTCATAGCAGGTTCTACAAGTATATTGGTCTTCTAAGAACGGGGTAATATCCCGAAGAAAATTTTCGTAGCCTGATAAACACAGGACCGCTATTTTCATGGGTCAAAACCTCCACGCTCTCAAAAGGTCCCTTGAAAGAGTGGTTTTTTTCATTCGGTTGCCATGTTCTTCATGCAACATCGGGGTCGGACCAAGCTGTTGAGATCGGCTCAGGGTTTATGTCTTTGTCATGGGAATATGGCATGGGATTGATATACAGTCAAATGAAATCAGACGACAGGCGTGTTGTGGATCCGGTCTTTGGTTCATGGCTCTCCGCATACTGACGGAACCCATCATCACGTGGGACCACAAAGAAAATTGAAGCCCTGCTCACGTTTGGATCCGGGGAATTTCGACAGAATTTGACTCCGAACTTCTGGAGTGATATAAAAGCAGGTTAACGAAAATATTCCCGATCGCCCTTATCGGTTATATTTCCAATGGAGATGAAATTCCGCGAAGTCTTTCAGCTGTTGGCAGAGCGTTTTGAGACAGAGCATATCGATTATGCACTTGTCGGTGCTTTCGCATTGAAAGCTTATGGCTATGTTCGCGCAACACAGGACGTAGATTTTATCGTAAGAGCCGAAGTTCAGGACAAAGTCGTTGCGTATGTTGAGTCTTTGGGGTATGAAACGTTGCACCGATCTCCTGGCTTTTCCAACCATATCCATGCCTTATCGAAACTGGGCAGAATAGACTTCGTTTATGTAAAAGGGGACACAGCAGACAGGATCTTTAGTCAAGCCAAGCGCATTCTCGTATTAGGCGACCTCTCTCTTCCGGTGGCAAGTCCGGAACACTTGGCGGCGCTGAAAGTTTTCGCGATGAAAAATGACCCGGAGAGACGTTTCAAAGAAATGGCAGACATCAAGTTTCTTCTGGGCGTACCTGGGATTGACCAAGAGGCCGTCAAGCATTCCTTTGAAAAATACGGCCAACTGGAAAGATACTATGAGCTTACAGGAAAAAAGTAGTCACATTGGAGAACTTTTTCTTGAATCCGACCTTGAGATATCCTCACGTGATGTCAGGATGCTTGGGCGGCGGGCACTTAATCCAAAGCCAGAGTTGAGCCCTTATTTCGAATTCCTAGAAGAAGCGGGCGCTTTTGAATCGAAAAAAACCAGAGCCAAGCTCTTCGCCGAAAAATTTGTTCTCTAGGAAGAACCAGGGGACATGCCCGACCATCCTGACGCTCTGCATTTCCTCGGGCTGCTTACCGGCCAACTAGGCAAAATTGATCAAGCGGCACATCTTATGGAGCAAGCTATCCAGGCCCTTCCTAACAATGCTATTTATCATCACAATTTTGGCTCTTTCCTTAAGGATCGTGGATGAACATCCTCACGAAGGTTCCTCACAGTGTTTTATGGCTCATGGTAAAGAGCAAAATCGCCGAGGAAAATCTCAGGCGTGAGGCCAAGATAAGAGGTGTGAATCCTGACAGACTTCACTTTGTTGAGGCGTTGCCAAAACAGGAACATCTCTCGCACTTGGCGTTGGCGGATCTGGCTTTGGACACGAGGATTTGTAACGGACACACGACTTCAAGCGATGCCTTGTGGGCTGGCGTTCCTGTAGTGGCCTTATGTGGAACCCATTTTGCCTCGCGAGTTTCGTCCAGCATTCTGTTTGCAATAGGAATGCCTGGATTGATAACCCATACCCTGGAGGAATATGAGTCTCTTGTTATCAGGCTGGCAACAAACCCTGACG
>JAFDGP010000420.1 GCA_019309245.1 Deltaproteobacteria bacterium
AAAATGCCGATCTACACGGCCAACTTTGCGTTGATGGAATACGGCACCGGGGCGGTGATGGCGGTGCCCGCCCATGATCAGAGGGACTTCGAATTTGCGCGAAAATACGGCCTGGACATTGTCGTGGTGATTCAACCCGAGGGAGAAGCCCTGGACCCGGTCACCATGGATGCAGCCTATGTGGGCGAAGGGCGGCTGGTCCGTTCCGGGCCTTTTGACGGCCTGGAAAATCTCAAGGCACTGGAGGCCATTGCAGATTATCTGGAAGAAAAGGGGCTCGGCAAGCGAGCCGTGAATTTCAGGCTCAGAGATTGGGGGATCTCGCGGCAGAGGTATTGGGGAGCGCCCATCCCGGTGGTGTATTGTGAGGCTTGCGGGGTGGTGCCGGTTCCGGAGGACGAACTGCCGGTGGTTCTGCCTGAAGACGCTGGACTTCTGGAGGGGGGGCGGTCTCCCCTGCCCGCGTTGGAGAGCTTTGTCAGGACCCAATGCCCCAAGTGCGGCGATCCAAATGCCAGACGAGAGACCGACACCATGGATACCTTCGTGGAGTCCTCGTGGTACTTTGAGCGCTACTGCTCCCCTCGATATTCCGAGGGGATGTTTGACGCCGAGGCCGTGAAATACTGGATGCCTGTGGATCAATATATCGGAGGGATCGAACACGCGATCTTGCACTTGTTGTATTCGCGTTATTTTACCCGGGTTCTGGCCTCATTCGGGCTGGTGGACTACAAGGAGCCTTTCACGCGTCTTTTGACCCAGGGCATGGTGTGCAAGGAAACGCTCCGGTGCCCGGAGCACGGTTTTTTGCTGCCCGAAGAGGTGATTTCCGGGAAGAACGGGCCGGCGTGCAAGCATTGCGGCGGGTCCGTGGAAGTCGGCCGTATCGAAAAGATGTCGAAGTCGAAGAAGAACGTGGTGGATCCCAACGCGCTGATCCAAAAATACGGGGCGGACACCTTGCGCCTTTTTTGCTTGTTTGCCGCACCGCCGGAAAAAGACCTGGACTGGAGTGATCAAGGCGTGGAAGGGGCGTCCCGATTCCTGAACCGGGTATGGCGGTTGATCCAAGAACATGCCGGGGACATCCGGGGCGTGACGCCGTTTGAGGGAAACGGCCCCTTGCAGGGGCGGTCCAAGGCGCTGTTTAGGAAACTTCACCAGACCATCAAGCGGGTGACCCACGACATAGAGGCCCGGTTTCACTTCAATACGGCCATCAGCGGGGTCATGGAACTGGTCAACGCGGTTCAAGCGGACAAGCAGGCTGTCCTGGCTGAGGCCCAAGGCCGGTCGGTGTTGCGGGCGGTTCTGGAGTCGGTGGTGATCCTGCTGTCGCCGATTGTGCCCCATATTGCAGATGAATTGTGGGAGGCCATGGGAAACACGGGGAGCTTGCTCGAACACCCGTGGCCCGGTTTTCGGGAGGATGCGGCTCGGGAGGAAGAGATCCTGATCGTAATCCAGGTAAACGGCAAGGTGCGCAGCAGGATGCATGTTCCGGCCGATTCGAATGAGGACGTCATAAAAGAAAAGGCCCTGGCCGATGAGAGGATCGTGGCACGCATGGCGGGCCGCACGGCGAAAAAAGTGATTGTTGTTCCGAACAAGCTGGTCAATATTGTAGTGTAGTGGGTAACAATACGCCAACCAGTGACCAATGACCAAATGACACGATCCGTTTTTCATACACATCCCAGATCGACCAAGCGCGTTGTGTGCCTCCTGGTGGCGTGTCTGGTCTTCGGGGCAAGCGGATGCGGGTATCATTTCAAGGGCATGGGCCTTAAGGCTCCCGAGGGCGTGCAAACGATTGCTGTGATGGTCTTGGAGAACAACACGGCCGAGCCCGGCATTGAAACCGTATTCACCGGGGACTTGTCCTATGAATTTACGCGAAGCAAGGTGCTTCAGGTGGTGAATCGGGCGGCAGCGGATGCCGTGCTCAGCGGCAGTATCGTGTCCTTGGCCGAGGACACGGTAACCCACACGGAAAGCTACACCTCGGATGAACGGCGGGTTGTCGTTACGCTGAAGCTTGTACTGAGACGAAAAGACGGCAAGGTGGTCTGGGCGAACAACAGCCTTTCAGACGAGGAGGTCTTTAGCGTCTCTGACGACAGGGCGACCACCGACAAAAACAAGCGGGAGGCCATCGAAACCCTTTCCACGAGGCTTGCCGAAAAGGTC
>JAFDGP010000421.1 GCA_019309245.1 Deltaproteobacteria bacterium
GACTGCTGATCCTTGATCACCTCGGGATCACTGAGTAGGCCTTCAATGTCGGCGAAACGCTGTTCCACGCCCGCCAGTTTATCAAGCATCGAGTCCAACATCTTGAGCCACCGGTTGAGAGCTTTGCGTGTCCCGCCGCTCGGCAGGCAGGGTGCGCAAAATGTCACCCTGTAAGCGAGAGCAACGAGTTCTGCAAAGATCTCGGTTTATTTTGAACCCGTGCATATCAGCAGCCAGCGGTCCCCGGCGATCCTTCATGCAGCCCGCACAGACAAAAACCAGGCCGGAAACGGCATAACTTTTTCAATTCTCACTGGCAGAGCCGGTAGGTTGATACACGGGTTCAGGCAGATTTTTCCGCCTTTTTCTGGGCATCGTAGTCTGCGTATTTTTTGCGGAATCGCTCGATGCGGCCGGCCGTATCTACAAGCTTCTGTTTGCATGTAAAAAAAGGATGGCACTTGGAGCAGATCTCAACCCGGATGTCCTTTTTGGTCGAGCCCGCCTCCACCACATTGCCGCAGGCGCAGTGGATGGCCGTCTGGTAATATTCGGGATGGATATCCTTCTTCATCTCCTTGCGTCCTCCTGGGTTTACTTTATCCCGGAACGGCCGGGCTTTTCCGCCTTCTAGCCCAAAGTCTGAAGGTCTGGATCAGCACCCTCGATCCGCGATCAACTGTTCATTGACGCCAAAAACTCTTTATTATCTTTTGTTCCTTTCATTTTTTCAAGCAAAAATTCCATGGCGTCAACCGGATTGAGTGCGGACAGCAGTTTTCTCAAAATCCACACACGATTCAAAACCTCCGGCTCCAGGAGAAGCTCCTCTTTTCGGGTACCCGAACGGTTGATATCAATAGCCGGGAAAATCCGTTTATCGGACAGCCGTCGGTCCAGTTGCAGCTCCAAGTTGCCGGTTCCCTTGAATTCTTGAAAAATCACCTCGTCCATCCGGCTACCGGTCTCAACCAGGGCAGTGGCGACAATGGTCAGGCTGCCGCCCTCCTCGATATTTCGGGCAGCGCCGAAAAACCGCTTCGGACGGTGCAAGGCATTGGAGTCCACGCCGCCGGAAAGAATCTTTCCGCTCGGAGGCACCACCGTGTTGTACGCCCGCGCAAGACGGGTAATACTGTCTAAAAGAATGACCACATCCCGTCGGCTTTCCACCAGACGCTTGGCCTTCTCCAGGACCATCTCCGCCACTTGCACATGCCGTTGTGGGGGCTCGTCAAACGTAGAGCTGATCACCTCGCCCTTCACGGAACGCTTCATGTCCGTGACCTCTTCGGGACGCTCGTCAATCAGCAAGACGATCAGCACGATGTCTTTGTGGTTGGCCACAATGCTGTTGGCAATGTTTTGCAGGAGCATGGTCTTTCCGGTTCTGGGTGCGGACACGATTAAACCCCTCTGACCGAATCCGATGGGGGTCAGCAAGTCCATGATCCGCATACAGTAATTGTCCGATTCCCTTTCCAGGATCACCCGCTTTTCCGGATACAGGGGGGTTAAGTTGTCAAAAAGGATCTTATCGCGAGATTTTTCAGGATCTTCGAAATTGACGGCTTCAACCTTGAGCAGGGCAAAATAGCGTTCATTGTCTTTTGGGGGGCGAATCTGTCCTGATACGGTATCGCCGGTACGCAGATTGAACCGCCGAATCTGCGAAGGAGACACATAAATGTCGTCCGGTCCGGGCAGATAACTATAGTCTGTGGCCCGCAGAAAACCAAACCCGTCAGGCAGGGTCTCCAGGACCCCTTCGCCGTATATCAGCCCGTTTTTTTCGGTCTGCGCCTGAAGCAGCGCAAAAATTACTTCCTGTTTGCGCATGCTCGACGCGCCTTCCACGTCAAGCTCTCTAGCCATTGCCGTCAATTCGCTGACTTTTTTTGCCTTAAGCTCCGCTAGGTTCATGAAATTCTTTCTCCTTCGGGTTAAAAATCATGCCACGTGGAGAGGCGGTGAACTCCAGAAAAACGCTCAAACACATTAAGTTTTTGCTGCAAAAAACGCATATTGTTCTCAATGCGTGCCGCGATTTAAATTGAATTTCCTAAGAGGGTTTACACTGTGTCATCATGGGACACTATCGGACAAGAGGCTGGCCCTCATAATCGTGTCTAGGGGATAACGCGGCAGTATCTGTTGTTTGTGATCTAAATGAAGATACGCGTTGGCTTTTA
>JAFDGP010000422.1 GCA_019309245.1 Deltaproteobacteria bacterium
TGGATGGTTTCTTCTTCGACGGTCTGTGTCAGATCGATGGCCTGCTTTTTACAGTCCTCCACGCATTTGCGACATTCCTGGTCCGTGAAATAAATACAGGCCTTGTCGTCAATCCCGTATTGCCTGGGCACAGCCTGGAGAAACGGGGTATAGATCGCCTTTCTGAGCGCACGTCCCAGATTGAATTCTTCTTCCGTAAAGACATTGCACCGCTGAACGCATTCTCCGCAGAAGGTGCAGTTTTCCGTCACGTACCTGGGGTATTTCTTAAGGGTTACCTCGAAATTCCCTACATACCCCCTGGTTTCCACCACCTCACATAGGGTGTGCAACTCAATGTTGGGATGTCGACCGACATCCATCATCTTCGGCCCCAGAATTCAGGGGCTGCAGTTTTGATCGGGAAAGATTTTGTTTAACTGCGCCATCTTTCCGCCGATGGTGGGGGCCCTTTCCACCAGGACCACCGGATATCCCAGGTCCGCCAACTGCAGGCTTGTCTCGATGCCGGTGATCCCGGCGCCGATGACAAGGACCTTTTTCGTCATCGGGACCTTTAACGGAGTCAGCGGCTCATTGAGCTTGACCTTTTCAACCCCCATCAGGACGAGGTCGATGGCCTTTTTTGTGGCTTTATCCACGTCCAGGGAATGACACCAGGAACACTGCTCTCGGATATTGACCATTTCCATCAGGTACGGATTGATTCCCCCGACGGAACACACCGACTGAAACGTCTCCTGGTGAATTCGCGGGGAACACGCCGCCACGACGATTCTGGTCAATCCGTATTCCTCGATGTCGGTAATGATTTGTGCCTGCCCGCCCGTACACATGTACGGGTGTTCCCTGACCAGGGTCACGCCAGTTTGCCGGACCTCATCGGCAACGCGGCGGCAATCAACAGGGCCGGCGATGTTGGTTCCGCAATGACAGATAAAAACCCCTATACGATCATCGGACATGGGTGATTACTTCTCCTCTCTTGGTACCACCTCATCGTCGGATACCATGCGCTCTCCGACTTTGTTGACAAAGATGGCATTTTCCGAGCAATACAGTTGGCACCTGCCACACACGGTGCACTTGGCGTCTTCCACCAGGACCGGCGGATAAAAACCGCGTTCGTTTTTTTCAGTGCCTCGCTCCAGGACATGCTCAGGACAGAACCTGATGCAGTCATCACAATCATCGCCACCCTTGCAAAAATCGGTAAGGATGGTCACCTTGCCAACGGGGATGGTGCATTGATCAAGGTTCCAGTATCGGCTGCGTAGAGTCTCTTCGTTCATCTTGGGCCTGCTGTGTTGCTGTTGGTTGTCAAAAAGAGGCTATGCGAACCGGAAGCCCGATTCGAAGGCCTTCAGATTCATTTCTTCCGTGCCCGGCGGTGCTGAGTTCAAAATGGCCGCCCTGATGCAATCCTTGTCGATAATGCCGGTCTTCTTGCAAACGAAGCCCAGCATCACATTGTTGGCCACGACCACCCGGAAATTGTCTCGTGCGATCTGTGTGGCCGGGACCTTAAAGACCTTCACGGTCTTCGCAAGACGGTCGAGTCGCTCGGCGGGCACCATGGTTTCATCTGCGACCACGGTTCCCTTGTCGGCCACCACCACGGCGCCTCCCCGTTCCTTGGCCACAAGGTCGGACATCATGATCAGCAGGTCAGGGGATTGGACAAAGGGGTAGTCAATTGGCCTGGATGACAAAATGACGTCCGTCAGACAGCTTCCCCCTTTCATCTCCGGGCCGTAGCGCTTCGTGAGCGTGCTGTTGAGCCTGGGGTCCATGTTCATGGCGGCATGAATCAGGGTCTTGCCTCCCTGAACAATGCCCTGACCACCGGTGCCTTCCATGCGGATTTCCATGTGTTTGATGCCGCTGTCCCGCGATTTAAAGGTTATCCGGGGCTTTTTGCCGGCCTTCTTTTTGACCGCCTTGCCGATACTCAGCGACCGCCTTTCCGGAAGGGGCGAGTCCCGAAACACCCCGAGGCTGATCTGTTCGGTAAAATCGGTCTGGTTCACGTCCGTTTCGCTGAGGGTGTCCTTGATTTTCGCCTTTTCCAGAAACAGGGCTTCAAGGGATTTGATCTTGTTTCGCCTTTCGAACAGCATGCACGGAATCAGGATCTCGATGAAGCTCGGCCCGCGGTTGTTCATGGCAGAAGTCAGGCAGTCCACCAGATG
>JAFDGP010000423.1 GCA_019309245.1 Deltaproteobacteria bacterium
GGTCAGGGAGGTCTTCGCGACAAAGACTGCGCTCAGCGTCGAACACGTCCACAAGGGCCCGAATGATTCCGACATGATCATTGAGCTGTACGCATTTCCGATCATTGGTGAAAACGGTGACGTAGAGCACGTTGTTGAGCTTTCTAAAGACATAACCGAAAAGAGGCGTGCCGAGGACAGACTCCGTCGCATCACGGAAATATTGAAACGCACCAGCAAACGGGCACATAGGCTCAAGTTTAAGGCAGAAGCCGCCAACCGATCCAAAAGTGAGTTTTTGGCCAACATGAGCCATGAGATTCGTACCCCCATGAACGGCGTGGTTGGTTTTACCGATATGTTGATAGATACCGATTTGGATGAAGAACAACGAGAATATGTAGAGACGATCAAGAGATGCGGAGAAGCATTGCTTTCCGTCATCAACGATATCCTTGATTTTTCTAAGATTGAGTCCGGCCAGTTGGACCTTGAAACTGTTGACTTCTCTCCTGAAGTTGTGGCTCATGATGTCTGCGAACTGATCCGTCCAAAGATAGAAGACAGACCTGTTGAGATACGCTGTCGAATCGGAGACGATGTTCCTGCCTACGTACGAGGAGATGCAGTGCGCTATCGCGGTAATGCTGCAAAGTTCACGGAATCCGGTGAGATAAAACTCTCCATTGATATTGGCAAGCCGAATGGGCAAAATGTCATAATGCGAACAAGCGTGCGGGATACGGGGATCGGCATCTCAAAGGATAATTTAAAGGCAATTTTTGAGGTCTTTCAACAGGCCGACCTCTCCACAACCAGGAAGTATGGCGGAACAGGACTGGGGCTGCCGATTTGCAGGCGAATTGCAAAGTTGATGGGCGGGGATGTCTGGGTGGAAAGTGAGCCTGGAAGGGGAAGTACCTTTTATTTTACCGCCTCTTTCGAAAAATCCGGGAAAAAGTCGGGAAGCCGCGAGGCAAAGCAAACACAAGCCGCCATCGATGAGCATCGTTTCCGCCGGTCATCTGATCATTGCGCCAGGATTCTTTTAGCAGAAGACAACCCCGTCAACCAGAAACTGGCAAGGATGATGTTAACCAAGGCCGGCTATCATGTAGATATCGTCAACAATGGACGGGAAGCAGTCGAAAAGTATACGAACAGCCCTGATGACTTTGATATCATTCTCATGGATGTTCAAATGCCGGAGATGGATGGTCTGCAAGCGGCAAAGACAATCAGAAAAGACGGATTTAATAAGATCCCCATCGTGGCCATGACTGCCCACGCCATGAAAGGCGATCGAGAAAAGTGCATTGAGGCGGGCATGAGCGATTACATTACAAAACCGATCAAAAAAGAGGTTGTGTTCGAAATGGTCGAAAAGTGGGTTCGCATATAAAGTGGATGTCAACCCTAATATTGGGTTAAGACGCGATCGCGCCCCTCAAATCCACCGCCCAACAAACGGAGATCGAATGTTTTTTACGCGATTGTAGCGTGTTAACCAAAAAGTACGCCTGCACGCCCACCGCCTTGCATCTCCGGCAAACTCGGAAACCGGTGGATCCGGGCACCCCGTCCTTCTTGACACGGCTTCCGACATCCTATAAGAATTTAAGGAAATTTTTTCAGTCGGAATGTCACAATTTCAAAAAGGGGCTTTTTTTGGTTTATGAACGGGTTCACGATCATATGTTGAGCCGACCACTCAAGGAGGCCGATGATGTCTAAACATCCAAAAGGAGCAATTTTGCAGCGAGATAAACAGACTTACGCTATCGTCCCGAGGACTCCGGTTGGGCTGGTTAAGCCGGAGGAATTGGAAAGACTGGTAAAGGTTGTACGCAAGTATGAGATACCCATCATCAAGATTACCTCCGGCCAGCGTTTTGCCCTGGTCGGAATGAAGGAAGAAGATGTGGATAACATCTGGAAAGACCTTGGCATGGATATCGGCAAAGCGACAGAGCTTTGTCTCCACTATGTCCAGGCATGCCCGGGTACGGCTGTTTGCAAATACGGCGTTCAGGATTCTTTGGGACTTGGCTTGGAGATAGAAGAATTTTTCTCCGGCATGGATCTTCCCGCAAAAGTCAAGATCGGCGTATCAGGTTGCCCCTTCTGCTGTGCAGAGAGTTTTGTCCGCGACATTGGTGTATTCGGCACAAAAAATGGTTTGACATTCATAGTGGGAGGAAGTTCTGCAAGACGGCCGCGAATAGGTGATGTGGTAGGGGAAAATTTTTCCAAACAGCAGATCATTGATCTCACAAAAAGGACCTTGGCGTATTACAAAGACAAAGGAAAGAAACGAGAACGGATGGCCAGGTTTGTGGACAGGATCGGCATTGAGAATCTTAAAGAAGCGATTCTTTGATTCGTCGCTGCACGATCTGCAATCAACCTGTTTTCAATATTGGCCCTGTTGGGTCGGCCTTGTGGCGAACCGCCCTTAAAAAGGAAAATGAATCGATGAGAACCCGGGGCACCAAATCCCAGGCTCTTAAGTGGACTGATCGGTATAGCGTAAAAAACGCTTTTATCGACAACCAACATAAAGGCATATTTAACCTGTTAAATTCACTTTATGATTTTTTGCAAAACAAAGAATCTGTTTTGCCAATCACAGAAATAATCAACCAACTAGACGACTACGCTGTGATACACTTCCGCTCGGAAGAGCAACTTATGAAGGCGGCAGGGTTCCCCCTGCTTGAGGAACACAGGACACAACATGATGGATACAAAAAAAAGGTGGATGAGTTAAAAAGTGATTTTTCAGAAATCTCGGGCGATATGACCATGGATCTCTTTGTCTTTCTAAAAAGGCATATGTACCCTATATATCCAAGAGCGGCAGCGACCAGAAGAACGATCCAGAACATCACTCCAATCACTCCAATTAGTTCACAAAAATCCTAATCCTTCAGGAGAGAAGTATTGAGAAGGCAACCAACGGTCAATTTAGGGAATTTACTTCTTTCCCTTTCTGACGCGATGGATTTGGCCAGTCCAAAACTTGCCCAACATCAGCAGAGGACGGCTTTTGTTGCGTGGCAGATGGGTAAAATCGCAGGCCTGGCGGACCTTGCAACAGAGGAGCTGTTCATAGCGGCACTCTTGCATGACATAGGCGCTTTGTCGGTTGAGGAAAAGGTGGCCCTTCGGCAAGCCACAATTGAGGGATCAGAGGTAGAAGATGTTGAAGGCCATTGTATTCGCGGTGAAACATTGCTTGA
>JAFDGP010000041.1 GCA_019309245.1 Deltaproteobacteria bacterium
AACATGGCGATGTCCTGTTCATCGACGAAATCCATCGCCTGCCCAAAGTGGTCGAAGAATTTCTTTATCCGGCCATGGAGGACTTTGCCGTGGACTTCATCTTTGACAAAGGGGTCCACGCCAGGAGTCACCGATACAGGCTGGAACATTTCGTGCTGGTCGGCGCGACCACGCGTGCGGGGCTGCTTTCTCCTCCGCTTCGGGAGCGGTTCGGCCTGTTCAGGACGCTTGAATTCTATACGACGGAAGACCTGGTGGCCATCGCCAAACGTTCCGCCGCCCTGCTCTCGGCTGAAATCGATGCGGAAGGCGCGTATGAAATTGCACGTCGCTCCCGTGGAACCCCCCGGATCGTGAACCGGCTTCTCAAGCGCGTGCGGGATTTCGCCCAAGTTAGAGGTGCCGGTCTGATCGACAAAGAGACGGTTCAGGCCGCCCTTGCGCTGGAGGGGGTTGACAAAAAGGGGTTGACCATCCTAGACAGGAAATTTTTGAAGGCGATCATTGATTTTTACAACGGTGGTCCGGTAGGTATCGAAGCAATCGCAGCAACGCTTCAAGAAGAGTCGGATACGCTGGTGGACATAGTGGAACCCTATCTGCTAAAGACGGGATTACTGACCCGCACCTCCGCTGGGCGCAAGGTGACCGAAGCAGCCTACCGGCATTTTGGAATACCGATCCAGAAGGGTCTCTTCAAATAGTCTCCAGGTATGGGCCCAAACGCCGGCATGCGCGTGCTGCGGCGATTTCCAATCAGCCCGGGACCGTTCGCCTGGAGACCGGGCGTTCCGGTATGCGCGAACATGCTCCGACCATAACCCTTTTGAGCGACTTCGGCCTAACGGATGAATACGTAGGGGTCATGAAGGGGGTCATTGCAAGTACGTGCCCCCAGGCCCGGGTCGTGGATATAACCCATCACATCGCCAGGCACAACGTCAGGCAGGCGGCCTTTGTGCTCAATAACGCCTTTCGGTATTTCCCAAAGGGTACCATCCATGTCAGTGTAGTCGATCCCGGTGTCGGCGGGTCCAGGCGTATCGTGTGTGCCCGGGTGGACGGCCATTTTTTTCTCGCCCCCGATAACGGCCTGCTCACTCTGGTGGTTCGAAGCGGGGGCCTTGAAAGCCTTCACGCGGTCACCAATGAAGCCTATTTTTTAAAACCGGTCAGCAAAACCTTTCACGGCCGGGACATCTTCGCCCCGGTGGCGGCCCGCCTGGGACGCGGAGAAAAGATCGAGGCCTTCGGCAAACGACTTGTCTTAAATGACCTTTGTGTGCTTGATATCGGTGAGCCGGGCATATCCGATGACGGGACGCTTTCAGGAGAGATCGTCTGGGTGGATCATTTCGGCAATCTGGTCACCAATATCGACCTGGACGTCTTTGAAGGGTTCGTGGGACCGCCACCGTGGGATACCGTCACGATCAGGCTTGCGGCGTCACAGGTCCAGGGGCTGCAATCGTCTTACGAGGACGTGGAGCCCGGCAGGCCGCTCGCACTTTTTGCAAGCCGCGGGCTTCTCGAGATCTGTGTGAACCAAGGCGATGCCAGCTCGTATTTCAAGGCCACGGCTGGCCAACGGGTCAGTGTAATCAAGCCATGAGCTTTTACACGATTCAATGCATGTATGCCCACCGGCGCTATGGGTAGGGATTGATCTTGGCCCTGATGTTGCATTGTCAGGGTCCGGCATCAGGAGCGAAGATGGACGCTGAAACCCAACGACATCACGAAAGACAGCATGTCAGAAAGGATCGCTTCGGCTATGTACAGGGCATGACCGACGGATCCCGCTTCTACGCGACCATCCAGAACCTGAGCCTTGGGGGCATGTGTTTTGAGGTGAATTATCTATTCAGGGTGGGCCAGGATCTCATCCTGGAGTTCAAGGTCTTTGACTGGGATACGACCCCACAGGAGGTAAAGGCCTCCGTGGTGTGGGTCCAGCCCATGCACATGCTGTTCCATCGGGTGGGAGTCGTTTTTAAGGCCCTGTCTGCCGAGGCGGCACAGTCCATTTCCGCATTCATTTCGGACCGGCTTGGCCCTGCCGCCGAGGGCGCGGTCGATCGGGGACGCTACCCGTGGCTCTCGAGCCCGCTCCAGGTAGCCGGGATCACGCTAAAAAATCGCATGACCATGGCTCCCATGTTCTGGGGATACGCCGATGAAGACGGCTCGGTCAGCAAGACCCTGATCGAGACCTATGGAGAAATCGCCCGGGGCGGTGCCGCCATGATCGTGGTGGCCAATGCGGTGATCCACGAATCCGGGGTGATGGCGCCCCGGGTGCTCAAAGTCTACGATGATCGCTTTATCGCCGGTTTGGCGCAACTGGCCGAAACGATTCATACCGGGGGGGCGGCGGCATGTCTTCAGATCAACCATGCCGGTCGCTGGGCGACGGTGGAAAGACCCTTGGCCCCATCACCGGCCTCCGTGGGCCTGTCCGGGGAGCTGGGGGCGATAGGGGGCATTCGCAAGGAGTTTTCAAAACGACATCAGATGCGGCTTGCAAACAAGTTTCTGACAGCCATGATGAAGTGCCGCGACCCCATGACGCTCAAGGATATCGCCACGGTGAAAGAGGCTTACGGCCAGGCCGCATTGAGGGCCAAAAAGGCCGGGTTCGACATGGTTGAACTTCACGGCGCTACCAGCTATCTCCTGGTTCAATTTCTTTCTCCTCGTTCCAACAAACGCACCGACGCCTATGGGGGACCCTTAGAAAACCGCATGCGATTTGCCCTGGAGGTGGTTGAAGCGGTCAGGGAAGCGGTCGGTCCCGATTTTCCAGTGGGATATCGTTTTTTGGCCACGGAATGGCTTTCAGACGGCCTCCAGCTCGAAGAGACCAAGGTGTTTGCCTCGCGCCTGGCCGGCCGGGACATTGCGTATCTGTCTGTAACCGCCGGGACCTATGAGTCCTTTTTTCTTCCCGAAATCATGAACCGCTGCAGGAAAGAAGGCTATGCCGTCCCCCTGGCCAAAGAGATTAAACAGAGCGTACCCGATACCCCGATCATTGTTGCAGGAAGGATCACCGGGCCGTACCTTGCCGAAGAAATCCTCGGAAACCATGACAGCGACCTGATTGGATGCGCCCGCGCCTTTTTCGCGGATCCCCGGTGGCCTCAGAAAGTGCTTGACGGAAAAGAGGACGAAATCGACACCTGCAAGGGATGCAATACATGTCTGATGCGGATCATGAGTGGTGAACCCGCCGTATGTGCCAGGTGGGACAAGGTCAAGAGAATGGGGCTGGGTCTGGACCTGACACACAGGAGAGCCGCCTGGAAACGGGTCCTGATCGCTGTGGATGAGTCGGAGCGTTCCCTTCAGGCGGTGGAATATGCGGGCCACATGATCGGCCGGGGAAAAGAGGTTACGTTGTTTAATCTGGTGGAAAAACGCCTCGGGGATGAGTCCGAAATCGCCCGGCGTCATGAGCTCCTCGACCAGGCCCGGGGGATCCTCAAGGCCGCCGGCATTGACGAAAAGGACGTTCGGGTCAAGGTGGTTACAGAAAACAAGGGCATCGAAGCGGACATTCTGGAAGAAATACAGCAGGGGAATTATGGGTCGGTGATTCTGGGTCGAAAAGACGCATCCAGGGCAAAACGGTTCTTATTCGGCAGTGTTTCCAATCATATCGTACAACACGCCAAAAACTGCGGGGTTTGGGTGATCGACTAGCCGGTGTCCCTCTGCGCATCACAAACGGCCCTTTCTTAAAATCGCGATCAGCAGCCACAGCCCCATCACGGCGGCCACAAGAAAGCCGATGATGCCGAAGACCGGGATTCCGAAGACAAACGGCGGCGTTTTGGACAAGACAATGAGGGCCGAGCCGATAATCAGGGCGCCGATTACAATGGAAAAGGCAATGCGATTGCTGATGCGGTCATAGGTCGCCAGCATGGGTTCAAGGCCCTGATGTTCAAATTCCATCCTGACCTTGCCGCGTTTCATCTGCTTTAGGAGCTCCCGCAACTCCCCGGGGATCTCCTGCAAGAGTCGCAGCAATTCCGAACCGGATTTAACGAGATCGTCCGCCAAGCGCCTCGGCCGATAGCGTTGCATCTTGAGGCGCCGGATAAATGGAGCGGCCTGAGAAACGATTTCAAAATCCGGATCCAGCAACAAGCCGATACTTTCAATAGAGGCCAGAGCCTTCATCATAAGAAACAGGTCCGGCGGGATGCGGAGACGATGCCGGGAAATCAGTTCCATGAGTTGGGACAGGAGCGCTTTCATCCGGATGTCTTTGAGGGGCTTGTACAGATGCCGTCCCAAGAAATCCGAAAGGTCCCTCGCCAAAACGCGTCTGTCGGGTTCTTCGTCGCTTTCCGCGAGTCGAATCAGGGCGTCCATGGAGCCGATTTCATCCCCCCGAACCGCACTATAAACCAGGTCGGCAAAATCTTCCCGGGTCCGCTCATCCACGGACCCCATCATCCCGAAGTCCAGATAGCAGATCACGTTGCCCGGCAGGACAAAGAGGTTGCCCGGATGCGGATCCGCATGGAAAAACCCATAATCAAAGACCTGTTTCAGAATCAGGTCCGCCCCTCTTGCGATAATCGCCTTCCTGTCCAGGCCGAGTTGCTCCAGTCGGTCGATCTCAGTGGCCTTGACTCCGTCGATGTATTCCATGGTCAGGACCCGCTCCGTGGTGGTATCGCCGTAGACCTTGGGTACGTAGATCGTCTCATCGTCGATGAACTGGCGCGCAAAGCGTTCAATGTGTGCGGCTTCTATGGTGTAGTCAATCTCCTTTTCAAGGGTTCGCGCGAATTCTTCTACGATCCTGACGGGGCGGGCCACGTGGACCTCTTCCAGATGCCGTTCCATGAGGGAAACAAGGTGAAGCATGATCTCCAGATCCACCTCGATGGTCCTGGAGATCCCCGGGCGCTGGACCTTGACCACCACCTGTTCTTCACCGTGCAGCTGTGCCCGGTGGACCTGCCCGATTGACGCTGCGGCAAGCGGTTGTCGTTCGAAGTGCCGGAACACCTTGTCAGGCGGCGCGCCGAGTTCGGCCTCGATGATGCGGGCAACGTCTTCATACGGAAAGGACGGGACCCGATCCTGCAACTTGGAAAGCTCCTCCGTGAATTGCACGGGAATCAGGTCGGGACGGGTGGAAAGAACCTGTCCAAGCTTGATAAACGTGGGTCCGAGTTCTTCCAGGGCCATTCGGAGGCGCTCGGCGCGAGAATGCTGTTCCACCTGTTCGCGCCGTTTCCTAGAGAACATTTGAAGGCCGACTTCAAGGTATTGTTCGATCTTCAACGTGTCCACCAGGTCCCCGAAGCCGTACTTAAAAAGGACCCCCAGGATCTGCCGGTAGCGGTTCAGGTGGCGGTAGGTGCGGCCGATAAAGCCGATCTTGCGAATGCTCAGCACGCGCTGTCTACCTCTTTTCCTTTAGTGCTGTCTCGAGCTTCTTAATGCGCTTCGTCAACCTCAAGACATCTTCTCGTGTGGCAAGATTCATTTTTTTTACGGTCTTTTTGGCGATGCCTTCGATCTGTCGCTCCAGATCTTTTCGGGCCTTCTCGGACTTTTTGGACAGGTCCTCCAGCAACTTTTTTCCCTGGGCCTCAGTCAGCTTGCCCTTTTTGGCCAGTTCCTTGGCCAACGCCTCGACCTTGCTTTTGGTCAGGCCGGCCAATCCTACCCCGGTAAGCATGGTTTTCTTAATGAGATCCAACATGGCACTGCCCTCCTTTGCTGTTTTTGAATCCGTGCTTCATACACACGAAATCGGTTGCCTGCTTACACACGAAAAACCACGCGGAAACGATGCAACCTTTTTAATTCTCACCGGCAGAGCCGGTGGATTGTGCACGGGTTCAGTCAAGGTACATGATGTGTATGGATGAAACCCTGACGTGTTTTGATGCAATATGCTGTTCTACGGCCCCGGCCCTTTCAAGGAATCGACAGGCACGGCCGTGAGCGTCACCATGGCCTTTGCAACCAGGGTCTGTGCCGAACCGGACCCAGCGGACCCGCATCCGGCATATACCTCGGACTCTGAGACAATAATCCGTTTGCCCGGCTTGATGACCTTGCCGCGACAAACGACTGTATCGCCTGCAGCCGGTCGCAGATAATTGATCTTAAATTCAACCGTAAGGATGCGAAAGGCGTCGGTGATCGTGGTAAACGCGGCATAGCCCGCCGTATGATCCGCCAGGGTGGCAATCACCCCGGCATGGACAAAACCGTCTTGTTGCCGGTGATCCGGGCGGAGCGTCACGCTGGCTTCAAACAAACCGTGCTCCACGCGTTTCACCCGGAACCCACAGTACGCGGGGAACCCCTGGACAAAGTCCCGCTTTAAATGATCAAACCAGCCGTTGCTCATGACGGGGTCCCTTCCGGCCACTCAAAAAGTGCTTTAACCGGATAATGATCGGACACATAGACGCCGTCCACGGCGCCATCCAACACGCGGCATGTCTTGAGTCGCAAGGGGCCGCGGTACAGGATCCAATCGATATAGCCAGCCACCGGTCGGCCGGTGAAACGATGAAACGTACCCGGATACGGGGGGGTAAAGGTTTCCTTAAAGCCCAACCCGGCGTGCCCGTCGCTGTTTTCACCTACCAAACGGCGGTAACACGGGCTTTGGGGGGTCGCATTGAAGTCGCCCATGAGAATAACCGGGATCTGTTTTGAAAAGGCACTCAGGTGCTCCCTGAGGACTTCCACCGCCCCCATGTGGGCCGGGGTATCAAAATCAAAATGGGTGTCAATACAGATCAGGGGGTGCCGGTGTAGTTCAAAAAGGCCCAGGGTCGCCTGCCGGGGGAAACGGCTCCCGTAGGACCGGCTCGGCACCTTCGGGGTGTCACTCAGGAAAAGATGGATGTCTTTCCTGCAGGCAATTGATTTACGATAAAATAAGATGTTGTTCTGCCAGAACGAGGGGGCGGGATCCCGCCGACCGATATAACGATAGTCGGCCCTCAATTGATCGGCCAGAAACTCCGCCTGAAAATCATTGGCCTCCTGGGTGGCGATGAAGTCCGTCGCGTGCTCCTTGAAGAGCCTGGCGACCCCCCGCTTGCGATGCCCCCATCCATTGGGGCCATCATCGGCCAGGCCGAAGCGCAAATTAAGACTCAAGACCGAGACCTGGATCACCTGACCTCCGGGCAATCAGCGCCCACCAGTACCGCTGAAGTCGAGGGACAAAGGAGCCCCAAAAGTACCCACGCTCTTCCGGTAGCGCTGAGTGCATATCATTGGCTTTTTACAAACTACTCAAGCACGGCTTCTCGTCGTAAATTTTTATCACATCACTTTGTGATACTCAGCCGGGTTTGTTGAGGGCCTTTCCGCCAGGAGCCTTATAAACATAGGTCCAAAAAAGCCAATGTTCTTTGCGTTAACTGGCATAGAGCAACGGCAGATACTTTTTTACATCAACCGGCCTTTTTTCAAAATTGGCAAAGGTCATGTCGCGAAACTTCAGGCCCTCCTTGCGACGAAGAATCTCGAAGATGGCCAAATAGTTGTGTATGATACGGTGTTCCCATCTTAGATCAAGTCGGCGCGCAATGTCCACAATATCCGATTTTTTCCCTTCGATCTCCAGGAACGTGCCGTACGGTGTGGTATCGATGAGCAACATCGCAGACTGGAGCACGAAGGTCTCCCGTTGTTTTTCATAACGCTGTTCCGGTTGAAAACCCAGATGGCCCAAAATGGCTTGGCAGGCCTTGTCATCGTCAAGCTCGATTTCCCATTCCTGATAAGTCTTAACCGCTTCGTCACGAATTGCCGGCGGCATCTTGAATGTCAGGGTGATCCTGTCGGCCTTCCTGAGCCTTAACAGCCGGTCGGTGGCCTTCAGTGTCTTGGCGCGGTCCTCAAAGCACACGTTGATTTCCAGGTGTTTGCCCTTCGGGGTCGCACCCATGGCCAGGATCCGCTCGCGGATCGACTCTGCGTCTTGAAGGTAAAACTTGACTTCAGTTTCAAGGGACCGGGGCATCGTCTTATCCAAAAACTGTCCGTTTCGAGCCGAGAGACCTTTGCAAAACTCGTTGCTCTCGCTTACAGGGCAACATTTTGTGCGCTCGGCCGCCCGGGAGGAGGTTGTGCAAAGCTCTCGCCGACTTGATCGGCTCCAGGGACACGCGGGTTCTCCCGCCCCCCGGGGGCAGGCTCGGGGCTGTAAAAGAAGGCCCTAAAGAGGGCTCTTATGCTGAGAGCCTTGCATCTACGGCAAACTCGGCAACCGGTGGATCCGGGTCAAAGGAAGGCCTTGACATAGCGTTTTCTGGTCTGTTCGTCGCGCAACGTCATGTCCAGCTGGCGTGTAAAGCCCATGAGGCGGCCCAGCTGATAAAGGCGTTTTTCGATCTCGCTGCGCGTGCCTCCCCTGAAATGGCTGGTAACTGTATCCCCCCTCACCTTCACTCTGAAATCCAGCCGTTGCAGAATCTCTTTAAGTAACAGGGCCCGCTGAATCCGGCCGTTGGCATCCGCGCCGCCCCCGCCGAATCGAAAGGTCAGGTAATTGTTCTCCGGGGCCTGTCCCGCCAGGGTATCGATCACCGTGAAATGGTACGCCAGGCGGGAGTGGAAATTCAGGTAGTCCTTGGATAAAAGGACATAGGCCTTGCCGCCCTCGTCGGTGACGCTGCTCTGGATAAAACCGCGGGAGACAACGGAAAAAAAACCGCCCAGGTTGAATTCCACCGCACCCGACCAGGGGAAGTCCTCGCAGGTCATGCCTTTCCACAGAGCAATAAAGGGGGTTGAAACAATGTCGGATACGGTGATATTTCGCCTGAATACGGCCGGCGAATCCAGCCCGCCGCCGATGTCGATGACATAAAAATGCAAGGGCAGTGTGGGCACCCGCAGGTGATGTGCAACCCCGGCCTTGCCCCGCCCACCGAACCGGAAAACCTCACGGACCGAGATCTCATGGATGTAGCGAATCACGTCGTGGACCGTCTTAAAGTCCCCGGGTTTCATCATCAGTTCCAGTACCGGGTTGTCCGGGATGTTGGTCAGCGTAAGCGGTGAGATGTCTTTCATCACATCTCTGATCAGCGGCAGGTTTTTGTCCGCCTGGACACCTTTGCCTTTTTTTTCACAATAGTTCGTCTTCAATAAAGAGTCGATTCGTCCCCGATAGACCTTGCCCTGATTCGTGTCCAGGGTCACGATCTCCTTGTTTCCCAGCACGGCCATGGCATCTGAGGCATTGATCAGCGTCGGCTTGTGGAACTCCCTGGCGACAGTGGCCAGGTGGGTGGCGGCGCTGCCCATCTCGACGATCATGCCGCTGGCCAGCGGGACCAGCTTGGCAAATTCAGGATCCATGGTCTTTAAGACCAGAACAGACCCCCTCGGCACTGTGGCGACGCTTTTGTCCTTAACCAAAAAGGCAGGGCCGGAGATGACTCCGGGACTTAGGGGATCCCCGACCAGGACCGGTTCTTCATCCACATCCACCACCGGGCAGCTGATCCCCCCGGCCACCGCCAGCGGCCTGGCCTGCAAGATAAAGGTCCAGCCCCGCTCATCAATGGCCCATTCCACATCCTGAGGCGTTTTGAAGTGCCTTTCAATAATCTGTGTAAATTCATACAGGGTACGCAGAGATTCCTGGGTCAGACAGGGGGTCTGTCGAAGTTCGGGAGGAACCTCATCGGACCTCACCCCTGCCCCTTGCCGATCGGCCGTAAGCCTGAGATGTTTTTGTCCCACCGTTTGCTCCAGCAGCGCACCGTTTGCCTTGCGGTCCAAAAGGTACACATCCGGTTGCACCGTGCCATCCACCGCGTATTTTCCGAGGCCGAGTACGGCGGTGACCACACAGCGGTCCGACTCCGGATCATTCGGATCCAGGGTGTACAAAACCCCGGAGGCAAACACGGGAACCATTTCCAGAACAAGCACGGCCATGGCCATATTCTCGTCCTGAGCAATCCCTTTGGCCAGGCGGTACCGGATGGCCCGTTCTTCAAACAGGCTCGCACACACATCTTTATAGGCGTCTAAAATGCCCTCTCGGGACACGTTCAACACGGAACGAAATTGGCCGGCAAACGAGTAGGTCCCGTCCTCTCCCATGGCGCTGCTTCGAACAGCGAAAAACGGGATCTCCCTCAACTCTTCAAGGTTGCGCTCCACGGCCTCCTGCAAGGCAGGCGGAATTTCGGCCTGCAGGATCGCCTTTTGAATCTGGATGGAAGCCTCCTGGATTCTTTGGCTGTCTTCAAGGGTCAGGTCTTTCATCAACGGGCCGATGATACCCTCCAGTCGATTGTGGGAAATCAACGCCTTAAACGCAAGAAAGCTGAAGACCAGCCCTCTGGGCACCGGCAGGTGGAGGATGTTTTTGACTTCTCCCAGATTGGAGGCCTTTGCACCCACCTCGTCCGCCATGGTGACACTGACCTGCCTGAGCAGGTACAGTTGTTCGGTTGCGGCCGGGATTTCGGCAGCCAACTTCTTTTCGATGCGCGCCTTGAGGCCCTCCGCAATCGGCATCAACCAGGCGTATTTGTCCCCGCTCATTTCCATAAGCGACCGAACAAACCCCATCAGGCGGTCCAGAAGGTCGGCGACCTGTTGCTTAAAATAAGGAAATGTAATGAGGTGCGAATTGACCCGTTCCTGAAGTGCGTTCAATGCATCCATGGTGGCGTTGTTCTGAACCAGGAGTTTATTAAACAACGCATACCGCTGCTTGAGTTGGTCATAGCCGTCGCTCATGAAAAACTCGACCAGGTCACTGTCGTACTCCAGGTTGTAGTCCTTGAAGTCCTGCCTCAGGACAAAGTTTTTCATCTTATTTAAGAGCGATCCAATCATCTCACTTGGTTTGGCTCGGCACCCAGGCCGGTGTTCATCCATCAATGAAGGTCTTCCGTACACCGTGACCGGTGACCGTATGGGAACTAGCGAGCACCGGCTTTTCGCTTTTGTTCCGCCTTTTCAACCAACTCCCGAATCTCGCTGATCTTGAATGGCTTGGCTACAAAATCAAAAATCCCCAATTTAAACGATTCCTTGGCTGTTTCCATGGTCGCAAATCCCGTAATGACAATCACCTCGGTGGCCGGGGACTTCGTTTTTACGGCATCCACGAACTGAAGCCCGTCAATGCCCTTCATCTTCAGGTCCGTGATAACAATATCAAAGTCCTTCTCTTTTATCCGAGCCATGGCCTCGGTGCTGTCAACAAAGATCTCCACCTCATAGCCGTCTTTTTCGAATGCGGGTTTGAGCCGTTTGCACACGATCGGCTCGTCATCAAGTATCAGAATCCGAGTTTTCGTCTCGGTCTCCATCCTAACCTCCTTTATGGTGTTCCTGCACCATCTGATCCCGATCTAGGTTTCCATTTCCGGCCAATGCCGGTTAAACTCATCAATGCACTGATGGATCCGCTCATCGTTATTCATCAGCACGTCCAACTGCCGGGTATACGATACCAGTGCCCCCAACAACGCCAGTTTATAGCGCATGGCGTCTTGTGGCAATTTTTTTAATCGTCCGATCACCAGGTCGCCACGAATTTCTGTTCGGAAATCGTGGCGTTTCAAGATTTCGGCAATAAAACTGGCCCGCCGAGACCGGCGGACAACGTCTGTGACTCCGCCGATGAATCGAAAATACCCGTAGTTGTCGTTGATCTTGTCCCCAATGTAGGCATCAATAATATTGAAATGATATCCAAGGCGCAGACTCAAATTCATGTAGTTTTCACTGACGACGACCAAGTTGCGCCCCACCTGGTCGGGTCCGGCCATGGAGGTGGAAAATGTCCGGGTCACACTGGCCATCATGCTTTTAAGGTCGATTGACACAGGTTCAGTTGCCCAGAGCCCCGACTCCACCAGCCCCATCAGGAAGGCCTTTAAGGGCAGCGATTTGACCGCTTCGGC
>JAFDGP010000424.1 GCA_019309245.1 Deltaproteobacteria bacterium
CTCGGCAACGGGTTTCACCGCATCTCTGGCATTCAAAACAATCAGGGCACTTCTCCTTTTGAGCATACTCAAAAGGCATTGTCCACCTTCCATACTTCCCAGACCTTTCCCACGAGATCCGGACCTGGTTTCAGGGTGGGCTTTCCGGGTTCCCATCCGGAGGGGGTCGCCTCACCGCCCTTTGTCTTTCGCACCAGCTGAAATGCCTTGATCTGGCGTATGAGTTCATTGACATTCCTGCCCACCGGTGGTGTCAGGACTTCAATGGCCTGGATCACCCCATCTGGATCGATGATAAAGCGGCCTCTCATCTCAACGCCCGCATCGGCATCATAGACCCCATAAACCTTTCCGATATTTCCCGAACCATCCGAAAGTATTGGGAACGGAACGCCGCCGTCAACCATCTTTGAAAGCTCATAATCCTGCCACATCTTGTGGACAAAATGGCTGTCCACGCTCACTGCCAGCACGTCTACTCCCATGGACTGGAGTTCTTCATACTTGGTGGCAACTGCCGCCAGTTCAGTCGGTCAAACAAAGGTAAAATCCCCGGGGTAAAAACAGAGCACCACCCACTTCCCCAGATAATCGGAAAGGCTCACCTGCCCGAAGTTCCCACCCTGGTATGCCGGTGCCTCAAAATCCGGGGCCTTGGCTCCCACTCTTGCTGCCGCCATGTCAACCACCTCCTTTTCAAGAACCTGATCCTTTTCTTTTGTCTGCTCCGCCGGCGCGCCGACCGTTGCCCCGGTCGGTTTGCCGCAACCTACTTTGAGCTCTTTCATGGAAACACCTCCTTTCAAAAGCTGCGCTTCCGCCTTCTGAAATATGTTTCTTGTACTATATCAATATGCCTCTTCATATGCAAGATCCTCTTCTGTAACCTTCCCCTTGAACAAATGATAGGCCCAGATCTGATAGGCCAGGACAATCGGCACAAACATGATGACGACGATGAGCATGATTTTCAACGTTAACGGGCTTGAGGAGGCATTATGTGCCGTCAGGCTGTACGCCGGGTCCAGGCTTGACGGGAACATGTTCGGATAAATCCCGATGATCCCGAAAAAGGTGGCCCCCACTATAGTCACCGCAGAGGAAAACCACGCCTTCCAGTATTTTTCTTTTGCCAGGAATATTCTGGTGCCCAGAAGCGCAAGCACGGTGATAAGAATCACGACAAACAGTGTTGGGTGCGCCAGGTAATTGGCATAAAGATTTGTCGCGAACTTGGAGGCGACAAGAAAAATAACCGCCACCACAAGGAGCACCGGCCAGAGCTTCCGGGCTGTGGCACCCGCCCTTACATGGATTGCCCCTTCGCTCCTGACCGCCAGCCATATGGCCCCGTGGACAAGGAAAAGCAGGAGAAACAGGACACCACCTAACAGTCCGTAGGGATTCAGGAGGGTAAACAGGGTGCCGTGATACACCCCCTGCTGATCAATGGGGATACCGCGGAAGATATTTGCAAAGGCGGCACCGAACAGGATTGCGGGGAGCAAGCTGCCCAGGAACAGGGTTGTGTCCCAGATCCTTTTCCAAGCCGGGTTCTCAACCTTTCCCCTGAATTCAAAGGAAACACCTCTGACAATCAGAGCAAACAGGATAAGCATCAGGGCGGAATAAAGAGAGCTGAACATCACCGCATACACCAGGGGGAAAGCAGCGAAGGTAACCCCGCCGGCCGTAATGAGCCACACCTCGTTCCCATCCCACAAGGGTCCCATGGCATTGTACACGATCCTCTTTTCTTCCTCTGTCTTTGCGATAAACGGGAGAAGACTCCCCAGTCCAAGATCGAAACCGTCGGTAAGAAAGTAGAGAGCCCAGAGAAGCCCCCAGAGAAAAAACCACACATTTTGCAGAGCCATTTTATCCTCCTTTTCAAGTGATGAAACATGCTGCAGCAGGCAACATCAGTTTACACGGTTTCAGGGCCCCTGCGAGCGTTCTTAAAAATGAGATAGTAGCCCACCGCGCCCAGCAGTCCATACACAAGGATAAACGCCAGAAAGGTGGTGAGCACCTGTGATGTAGCGATGGGGCAAACGGCATCAGAGGTCTTCATCACTCCGTACACGATCCAGGGCTGCCGCCCCACTTCAGCCAGGACCCACCCCAACTCTCTGGCCAGATACGGCAAGGGAATCGAGAATAACATGAGCTTGAGATAGCCCGG
>JAFDGP010000425.1 GCA_019309245.1 Deltaproteobacteria bacterium
AACACCCCACCATCGGGGCGAACATTATCGGCCATCTGTGCCTTTTGTCCGAAGAACAACTGATCATCCGACATCACCATGAACGGTGGGACGGCAGCGGCTATCCGGACGGCCTGAAAGGAAACGCGATTCCGTTGTTGTCCCGGATCCTTGCTGTGGCCGACGTCTATCACGCCATGGCCTCCGATCGCGCGTATCGCAAAAGGGTTCCGGCCGCTGTCATTGTAGGCACTATTCGAAAGGGTTCCGGCACGCAATTCGATCAAGCCGTTGTAGAAGCCTTTTTGGCGGCGTATGCGCGCGGCAGGTTTTCTGAAAATAGGCGGATAAAAATAACCGGTTTAAGAAAGTACGAGCAATCACAACACCTTTTTGCCTTTCACAACGTGCACATCTTACCTCCATCCAAGGGGGTGTCCGCGTCATGAAGCGCAATCAGCGACCACCAGTTCTACAGGTGGTCGCTGAATCCGTGTACCAGCTACCGGCGATCGTATGCGGCCTCAAACATACGAAAAGTCACGCCGGAAACGGTGTAACCTTTTCTATTTTCACCGGCAGAGCCGGTGGATTGTTCTCGGATTCAGATCCTCCTCAAAAAAAAGCCATGGCGCCCACCTTCATGGGATCTCCCGCGTCTCGTCGTGCTGACCGTTTTTTCCGAAAATTCCTATATTGGGGCAGCAAACATGTGCTATAAGAATAACAGGCGTTCAAGCGCTGTTAGGGTTATCTTAGCGGCAACAAGTTGGTATGGGCGTTGCAGGAGGTGTATCGTATTCATCCATAAACAGGGAGTTCCGGACGAATACGAAGAGCATGAAGTTTTGTCGTTGTTTCAGGGGGATGTTTCCATGCCTATCCGCGAACCAAAAGAAGGAATTTAGGATCCGATCGGCGGAGTGTTAGAGTCATGACACAGGAAGAAAAACGAGAGAACGTACGGGCTGCCTTGCGGTGCCGGGTGCACTTTTCTGTGATGGAAGCCAGCGACTATGAGGCCTTAAAAAATCAGCCTGATTTTGTAGGCCGTTGCAGCTGTGTACCGACAGGCTTCTCCTTGGAATTTGCGGTGCCGGAGACCGAAGAGGGCGAGCGTCATGGCGCAGGTCCGGATCCGAATTTGATTGATTTCTTGATTCACATTGAGGACAAACTGGATCGAATCTTGGCTCTGTTGACGAAATATAACCAGACGGATAGGCCCCAGATTTATGAGGCGAAAGCATTGGACATCAGCGGATGCGGGATGCGGATTGTGTCCGAAGCGCAAGTGGCCCCCGGCCAAATCCTGGATATGGAGTTCAGGATGTTCAGATATCCGGTGGTCTTGTTACAGACCTTTGGAAGGGTGGTCAGGGTGATCCCTGGTGAAGGTCCGTGTGGGGGACAACACGAGATTGCTCTGGAGTTTCTGGACTTGGATGAAGCGTACAGGGAATGGATTATTTCTTATGTCTTTCAGGCCCAGAGAAAACTCATCCGGCGCGAGAGGCAGGCGGGGCGTGGATAACCAACAGCAGGAAAAATCGTCGGCGAACCGGCCCGACCCGGATGTGGAGCGTCGTTTTCTGGGGGTGCTTTCCGACCACTGTTCGAGCGTATATTTTGTTAAAACCCTTGAAGGGTTTGTCCACAATCTTAATAGTCCACTTCAAATCCTTTGGATGCGATCAGAGCAGATGCAACAAGACCTGAGCGTGTTGCAGGATGCGATTCGACGAGACGACCATGAAGAGATCGTCACGGTCTCGGAGCGTATGACACAGCGGTTTGACTCATTTATGAAAGGATTCGACCAACTGAATGAGAGCCTGCAATTTTTGACCAGAGATCTGCTTGGAAAAGAGCGCTGCGAGATCGGCGATGTGGATGTCAACGATGCAATAAGAGACGTCCTTTTTTTGTTGAAGGCCGATATGTTTTTCAAACATCGGGTGGACGTGCGTTCGATAACCGCAGAAGAGCTTCCCAGGGTCAGGGGCCGACATTCGGATTTCTGTGTGATGCTGCTGCATCTGATCCAGAATGCCCTGGATGCCATGGCGCAATCGGAATCCCGTATTCTGACGATTGAAACGGTGAGCCGTGGCAATGAGGTCCTCGTTCGTGTCAAAGATACCGGCGTTGGGATCGCCGCTGAAGATGCCCCTCGAATATTCGCCCCGTT
>JAFDGP010000426.1 GCA_019309245.1 Deltaproteobacteria bacterium
TCACCTATCAGCAGCCTTTTGGAATCCGCAGAAAGGGTTGTTTTACCCGTACCCGAAAGTCCAAAGAATATTGCCACGTTATCGGGGTCATCTTTGCTGATATTTGCCGAGCAGTGCATGGGCAGAACTTCTTTTTCGGGGAGAAGATAGTTCAAAGCGGAGAATATCGATTTTTTTATCTCGCCCGCATAGGCAGTACCCCCGATTAAAACGAGCTTCAAACCAAGATTCAGGGCAACAAAAGTCCCGCTTCGGGTTTTATCTTCATCGGGATCGGCATGAAAATTGGGGCAGTGCAAAATCGTAAAGTCGGGTTTAAATCTTCTGATGACCTCCCGATCTCTCGGCATCTGAATAAACATATTGCGGGCAAAGAGGTTATGCCATGCGTATTCTGTAACAACCCTCACATTTTGGCGGAATTTCTCTTCCGCCCCCGCATAACAGTCCTGGACGAAGAGGGTTTTACCTCTCAAGTAGGATTTCATACGTTCTAGCAATGCGTTAAAACGCTCTTCCGAAAATTTTACATTAGCCTTGCCCCACCATATATGGTCGGTAGTAGAGGGCTCGTCCACAATATACTTGTCCTTTGCGGCGCGACCCGTATGCTGTCCCATGCGAACAACCAAAGGGCCGAGATGGGCGATCAGCCCCTCGAAACGACGGATCGCATATTCATACAAGGCCGGAGTTGAAAGGTTCCAGTACACTTGCCCAAGGTGTTTCAGACCGAGAGATTCCAATCCATATTCTGGTATGAGCTCATATAATTCCATGCTTCCCTCCTTTTGAAATTGTTGAAATAATTGTTGGTTGATTTTAACTGAAACTTGGATTAAATTCAAAAAATTATAGGTTGTCCCCCAAATTCCCTTATGCATTCGGGTCTGTCATTTTTAGTTGAATTTACGATGGTTGACACGGCATATACATCCATTAACTCCGACGGGAAGGGTTTCAGCAGGCTTGATAGCCGATCTATCTTTTTGTTCTCGGGATCTAGCCATTCTTCCTCATCTTCCCTTTTGAGGATGACCGGCATTCGGTCATGGATGGGACGTACGATCTCGTTGGCGCCCGTTGTAATGATCGTAAAGGTTTGCTGCTCCTTTCCTTGAGGATCTTGCCAGATATCCCACAAGCCAGCGAATGCAAAAGGTCTGCGGTCTTTCAGGACAAACCTCATGGGAACCTTTACTTTACCCTTCCCGAGTTGCTTCCATTCAAAAAAGCCGTCTGCGAGAACAAGGCATCGCTTTTCCTCAAAGAGCCTCTTGAAGATAGGCTTTTCCGACAAGGTTTCCCCCCGTGCATTGATCAACTTATACCCAATGGATTCGTCTTTTGCCCAAAAGGGAACAAATCCCCAACTCATCATATAAAGATACCGCGAATCGCTCTTGACCACAACCAGCGCATTCTGGCCTGGAGCAACGTTGTATCTCGGTTTGAAGTCTATATGAGCGTTTTCAAATTCGAAACGCCCTTGCAATACTTCGATCTCTTCTGTGATTGTATACCTCCCGCACATCTTTCAATCCTTCACGTTGCCAAAACAGTGCTTAAATAGATTGTCAACGAACATAAATGTCTTCTCAATGCCGTACTTGTTTTTTAAAACAAAGCCTTCGTTTTCCGAAAATCGGATTTTATAACCGCCTTCTCGGATGACAAACCAGACTCTGCTGATATTTTGGTAGTTTCGAACCTCGCTGCTGGAGCCCCTGATCTTTATTGAGAAGTCAACTCCGCGTGATCTCAGGTTGTCATACAGCCACCAGTCTGACTCCGATTCCAACAGAAGTTCGTTGATCGTTTTCGCTCTTGCCATGGCAAGTTGTGTTGTCCAGCGGGGCTGGGAAATCCTCTCTTCTTTTCCCTTACGATTCATGTTTAAAATGGGGGGATTTAGCTCCTCGATGGATTCTAGATCGTAAACGATCTGGAGTCGCGATGGGTTCTGGTGAGATTGCCACGTCGTTTTAATTTCTTTTCTCTCGAGGATCTTGATCCCTTCGACCTCCCCTTTGTACCTGATTGCTCCGGGTTTAGCTATGGTTTTTGGTATATAGAGCAGCACCCATGAAGGGTCATATTGCCTTGGTTGTCTTCTCAAAAGGGGCATATAATAACAATTGTTCTGCAAGATCCAATCGAGATGTTCC
>JAFDGP010000427.1 GCA_019309245.1 Deltaproteobacteria bacterium
GCAGCAACCTATTCCTTGCGTTTCGGGGTTTTTCTGACGACTATGCCAATCCTGGCCGCGACCACCGATCCCCAGCAAATGGCCCAGGCATTATCCCGTACCCCGATACCGGCCGGCATGGCCATGGCCCTGTTGCTGATTTGGAGGTTTTTCCCTGTCATGGCCGAAGAAGTACGGCAAATGCGACGGGCTGCCCTCCTGCATGGAAACATTTGTGATAGCTTTGTTAGGCGCATCTACCGAGGGCTCCTCGTTCCCATTGCTTTTTGCCTTATCGAATACACCGATCGGATCACCTTGGCGCTGGAACTGCGGGGGTTTACGCCGTCGGAACGAAGAACATGCCACCGGCCTATCAAAGCCGGCATGGGGGATATCGGCTTTGCCCTGGCGTCCCTCTGCGCGGTAGGGATTGCCGTTTGGTTACAATGGGGAGGGCCTTGGGGATGATTCGCGTCTCAGACCTTTCCTTTAGATATATAAACCAACCTGGCAACGCCCTTTGTGACGTGGCGTTTGCTGTTCCAGGGGGCGAAACGGTCCTGTTTTCCGGTCCGACTGGTTGCGGCAAGTCCACGCTTGGACTTGTTCTTTGTGGTGCCATACCGAACCTGATTCCCGGAACCTTGTCCGGATCTGTATTTTTTGACGGCAAGTCCCTTGCGGGGCGCACGGTTCGACAAACCGCCCGGGATCTGGGTTTTCTGATGCAAAACGTCGAAAATCAGATCTTTACCGAACGGGTGTGTGACGAGATCGCCTTCGGGCTGGAAAATTTTTGTGTCCCGTCGAACCGGATCGAAGAAAAGATCGAAGAAGCGCTTCATCTTGTCAACGGTGAACATTTGTTTAACCGCCGCCTTGGGACCCTTTCTACCGGCGAGCGGCAACGGGTGATGCTGGCAGCGGCGCTGGCCATGGATCAAAAAGTCTTGGTCTTGGATGAGCCCCTGGCTTATTTAGATCCAAAAGCACAGCAACTTTTTGTCGAACTGATGTTCCGATTGGCTCAAAAAGGAAAAACTATCCTTGTTTTTGAACATCGAAGGGATGCCATGGAAGCCGTCGTTCATCGGGAAATCTACATGGATGGCGGCCGCATTTGTTCGGGCCCTCCTGTTCAGCAATATTTTGAACACCTTAACGGTTATCCGCCAAAGGATGCCGTCTTGGCTGTCGAGGAATTATCGTTTTCATGGAAGAATGGTGAACCTCCTTTGCTTGCCGGAATTTCTCTTGAGGTCAGGCAACACGAAAGCGTGGTGCTGCTCGGCGAAAACGGAAGTGGAAAAACCACCTTATTGCATCTGGCCATGGGATTTTTCAAACCCTCCCAGGGCAAGATTTTCACTTGCGGTCATGACACCCGCCGTTTCCCTGTTTCGAATATAGTTGGCCTGGCAATGCTGATTCTCCAACAACCCGACCACCAACTGTACATGCACCGTGTGCGGGATGAAATCCTGTCCCAGGCGGTAGATACAAACGCGGCCCAGGAGGAGTTGGCGGCCCTGGGGCTTCAAGGATTCGAGAATCACCATCCACGGAGCCTTTCAACAGGACAGAAGCGACGGCTCACCCTTGCCGCCGCGCTAGCCCGCAGACCGAAACTGATGCTGCTGGATGAGCCATCCGTGGGCCAGGACGATATGAGCCTTACCTTGATTGTAAAACGCTTGAATCGTTTTGTGCGTGATGGCGGCGCACTGTTGACCGCTACACATGATATTCGCGTGGCACGGGCGCTTGGACACAGGGTCTTGAAACTCAAAAATGGACGGCTTGAGAAGGCAGGGAGCCTCGAAATCCAGGCAAGTGGCGGACACATGAAAAAATGTAAGCAGTGCCGGGAATAGAGCGCAGATTGTGAAACATTTTAATCAACACAGGAAGTGTTGGTAAGCGTGACGTAAATGAAAGAAATAAAAACACGGGGTGCTGAACCGATTCTGAAGACGGGCAAGGATTGCGCGAATGAATCTCAACCCATGAAATCTGATTGAGGAGGAGAGTTGAAAATGAAGAGGTATCTTTTATGGATAGTGTCGGCCTGCATTTGTTTGATGGGCACGGCGGCCATCGCCGAAGAAACAGCAATCCAGCTTGAGCCTGTGGTAGTGACGGCCACCAAGACGCCAAAGAAGCTGGAGAACGTTCCCGCTGTGTCGGCGACCTGCTTCGGGATCTTCCCGGTACCTATCCTGTTGAACCCCAGGGTGTCGGCCTGGTAACGCCCCAGTGGATCACGATCAGCGGCAATGGATTCCCGGGTGCCACATTGATTCTGCTGGACGGCCAGAAAATCAATGCGCCGTTTACGGATTACGCATATTTGACCACCATACCAGTCCACGCCGTGGACCGCATAGAGGTTATCAGGGGACCCTTTTCAGCCCTTTACGGTTCATCAGCCGGCGGCGGCATCATCAACATCATTACCAAGGATGGTGGAAGCAAATCATACGCTGCGCCCTGGGGGCAGGCAGGAAATTTCGACCGACATGACTATGGAGTAGATGCAGGCATCGTTTGGAAGAATTTTTCACTGGGTCTGTTTTTCGATCACAAGAATGTCGGCAACTATTATTTGTATGATGACAAGGGACTCGACGTCAGAAACCGAGATTACGAGCACAATCGTTTCCACGCCAAACTAACCGGCACACTGGGAGAAAGCACCCATATCTCGCTATCCGGAGGAACCATCGACGGAGAGACCGGTTTTGGCATCTCGGACCACCTGGGCCTGGAAAATCATCAGGACATCGAACAGCCCTACATCAAT
>JAFDGP010000428.1 GCA_019309245.1 Deltaproteobacteria bacterium
ATCGCGGCGATCCGCCCACGCATTCGTTTCTTTTTCGGAAACAGGTCCTCCCAAAACGTCTCCAGCAAATCACGGTATACGCTCAGGCCTATGCCGAAACCTTCAATTCCGGCCGTATGGATCTGGGCCACGGCCAGATAGCTGGCCACCAGGAGATCTTTTGCCTGCTCAGAAAGGATTTGTGCAGCCAGCGTGTTTACCTTGTTCCAGTCCATCTCCCCGGAAGCCGATGGGTTGGAAAGCTTGTCGATCTCGGCCTGCAATTCTTCAAACGCCGGCTCATAGCGCACATCAGCGCCTGTTGGAGCCTTTTCGCTGACGGGTTGTTTTCCTAAAGAGGCCAGGTCCACTGTGCTATTTCCTTAAAATGTTGGGGCTTGTGAAGCGTGCTTTTTCCTAGGGGTTGTGCAAGTCCAATGCCACGGAGATTAGGCGATATGTTTATCTTTTGAGAATAAAGTGTTACGAAAAAATGCTGCCGGAATCCATTCCATGCTGCAACCAGCCTTGCCTTAAATATTGTCCGAAAACCGGACTCGCATCCACACACCCTTATATGGCCCAACTCCATGACCCTTTGCACAGCCTGTTGGTCGCGCTCATGGGGAGAAACTCTTGGGAATTTTTTCTCCACTTTCCGTAATGTGCCGCGAAATAGTCTTGTCAAGTCTTCACGCCGCCTCCCGGCACCACAGGCTCGCAAAGTCCCTGGGTGCCAGCGCTCGGCGAAATACCGCCATTGCACTCCAGCGGGAATTACCGCCGATAAAGACCGCTGTCGGCACCTCAGGCCGCTGTTGTCTAAGCCACCCATGTAATAAGCTCGTTGCGGCGGCTACGTCCGTCTGTAACTGCTCATCTAGCGTAACAATCACCAATCCGTCGTCAGCCTGTTCCCCCATAGCGTCGTATCCGGACAACGCCGATCTAGATTTTGCGGCGTTCCGAATGGCATTTAATTCTTGCCACTCCTTTGAAGGGGGCTTAATGTGAGCAATCTCAGCTTCAAGTTCAGCCAGATCAGAAAAGGGTTTTGCCGCCAGATATTCCATATGGGTCCATGGCCCCTCACATGCAAGAGGCAAAAGATCCCACTGATTTCTCCAGTCCGGAAGGCCGCCCGTTCCAATGATCACCATAGGAAAAGGTCTGCCCACGCTGTCGCTGCTGTCCTTGCCCAGACCGCAAACCAGGACATCCTTGTTCGGCCCCTTTGCCCAAAAGCGCCACGAACACAACTTCTCGGCGGGCTGCCTGGTCGCAGCCAAGCCCTGGAACCCGGACTCAAACCAACCATAAAAGGCTTCTACCATGGGGACTTGGCTCCCAAGCTGAAAATAGTCCTTTGCCGCCGGATGCTTACCGCGCGCCGCCCACTGCCACACCATGGCCACCCTATTGGTCCCAGCAGGCCACGATGGCACGTGGAACCTCACCGGGTGTGGCCCCTAAAAGTTTTATGACCGGTTTATGGCCCTTAAATCGATACTTGGCAGTAATAGACTTGATACCAAGCCGCCTCAAGGCCGCCTCTTTGTCCGGGAAATCGCTTGGATAAAAGGTCTTGCGCCCACTCGAAAAATCTTTCAGGAAGCGAGGGAGACCCTGGTATCCTTCATATTTTTTTGTCAAAACCAGTTTGCCGACCTCAATCTGGAAGATCACGTCCCCACAATCCTGGGGGGACCACTCAACGGTCTTGCTGACCGGGTAATTAAGATTGACCAAGGTTTTGGTGCCTTGGGCGCATTGAATTTCCAGCCGGGTCGCGTGGGCCCGCAGTTTGGCTCCCTTGTTCGTGTCCGTCGGCAGGCCTCGAATGTTTACTGAATAGCTCGCCTGAACCGGTCTGACACTCCTGGCCCCTTTGGTCAAAAATGTAAGAAAGCCCCTCGTAAACGGCACCGTGCCTTCTAGGACCCGTTTCGCATAATACCCTTTTTTGATACTCCTTCCCACGAACGGCGCCGCAGGGCCTTTGGCAAACTTTACAGCCAGCCCTTCATCACCCAACAAAAGCTTATTGGCTGATTGTTGACTGGAAATTCCCTGGAGCTCAACGAGCACGTCTTTTTCCCAGAGTTCCTGCAACCGGCATGCGGTTTCCATACGAATATACGACCACATATACTCCAAAGGCCCACCCACCAGCGCCCAGAACATC
>JAFDGP010000042.1 GCA_019309245.1 Deltaproteobacteria bacterium
CTTCCGGGAACACGACCGCCGTGGATTTTAACGCGCTTGGCGTGACCCTGACCATCAACAACGATTTTAGTTCAGTCTCGGATTTTGCGATTACCGCATCTAGCGCGGGCGCTTCGACCTTCCAGGTTGGGGCGGAAAACGCGTCCAACAACCGCATTTCCGTGTCTTTGGGCAATGCCACGGCCAGCAATTTGGGGGTCAGTGACGGTACCATTGATTTGTCCACAGCAGCCGGTGCCCAGGGCGCCTTGACCTCCATTGACGCGGCGATTTCCACGCTGGCCGGTGTTCAGGGTGATATCGGGGCCTATCAGAACCGGTTGTCCTTTGCCGCAGCCAACCTGTCTGTTACCATTGAAAATGTGCAGGCTGCCGAATCCGTCATTCGAGACGTGGATATGGCGTCCGAGATGATCACGTTTACCAAGAACCAGATCCTGCTCCAGGCCGGTACCGCCATGCTCGCGCAGGCCAATATGGCTCCGCAACAGGTGCTGGCGCTGTTCGGATAACATTCTGTTCCAGGATGTTATGAAACGCAGCTTTGCTGTGCCGAAAAACCGGAAAACGCTTTTAAGAAACCCCGCTTCCGCTCCCTGGAGGCGGGGCTTCTTTTTTTGCCGACCAAGGAAATGATTTAGGCCATAGGGCGGGGTGTTACACCACGCCAATGATGGCGGCACGTAAAATGCCGCCCTACAGGGAGACCTTTGTAGAACTCGTTGCTCTCGCTTACAGGGCAACATTTTGCGCGCTCGACCGCCCAGCAGTCAGGTCGTTTTGCCGAAAGACGGTATGCCGATTCCGCCTTAGGCGGGCGCAAAGCTCGGCCTGGATCATATCGCCTTGAGGGAAAACGACCTGACTGCCGACAGTAGGTTGTGCCAAGCTCTCACAGGGAGATGGCCGGGGTCAAAACTCTGACACCGGTCACCCGGCTCCCGTGGCACTCACTGCCTCGCCGAATCAGCCCTCTTGGAGACTTGAATCTGTTGGAATAAAAGACTTTTCTCGAAGTTCCCTCCTGGTTCAAAACAGCCATTCACCCGGTCTGGCTGCCCTGGCATGGTTTCTGCTCCAAATCGTCTTAAAGAGCGAATGTTCCCCGACATTCGAGAGAGACCGTATACCAAAAAAGCGGACAGGTGTCCGTCCCATCCCCAGTACCGCTTTTTAAACGGCACGACTGGAGGGGTTCATGTCAACAACCTTTTCGGCATAATTCCTGGCTCAGGAGGAGAACATGCAAAGGATAAAAAGAAAACCCTCCCGGATTTTCCAAAAAACCAGCTGGATCGGGATCTTGACCGTATTCCTTTTGTGTCCGGTTGTGTCAGAGGCTGCGCAAGGGGATCTCCAATGGGCGGTTGAGACCGGTGGCAGGGTGGTTTCAACACCGTCTATCTCTTCTGAGGGGACGCTGTACGCCGGATCCGGGGATAAAAGACTCTATGCGATCCAAGCTGACGGTACCGTGAGATGGACGTTTTTGACAGGTGGCCTTGTCTATTCGTCACCGGCGGTCGGGCTGGACAATACCGTATACGTGGGTTCGGGGGACCACAAGCTCTATGCCGTGAATCCAGACGGGACTCTGAAGTGGACCCTTGAGACAGGGGCGTCCGTGGAATCGTCTCCAGCAGTAGGACCGGATGGGACAATCTTTGTGGGCTCCTACGACAAGAATTTGTATGCAATTAACCCCGATGGGACCATCAAGTGGACGTTTGCCACCGGAGACTACATTTACTCATCGCCTGCGATCGGCGCGGACGGGACTGTCTATGTGGGTTCCGCGGACCGGAAGCTCTATGCAATTGGGTCGGATGGCGCGCTTATATGGTCATTTGAAACAGGGGATTATGTGTCTTCTTCCCCTGCGATCGGTTCAGAAGGCATGATTTATGTCGGCTCGCGCGACGGCTATCTCTATGCCATTGACGATCAGGGCATCCAGCAATGGGTGTATCCTACAGAGGGACGAGTCGCATCTTCGCCTGCGATCGGGGCTGACGGCACGATCTATGTGGGTTCTGCAGACCGGAAGCTTTACGCTGTCAATGCGGACGGCACCTTGAGGTGGTCATTTGAAACCGGCCGGGCTGTGGAATCGTCTCCTGCTGTCGGGGCGGACGGGACCATCTATGTGGGCTCACAAGATGGAAAACTCTATGCAATCAATGCGGACGGCACCTTGAGATGGAGCTTTGAGACAGGGAACTGGGTACAGTCCTCAGCGGCCATAAACGAAGATGGCACGATCTATATTGGATCACATGATCACAAGCTCTACGCCATTGAAGGCGCCTCCGCGGGGCTCGTGGAATCACCCTGGCCGAAGTTTCGGCATGATGCCCGGGGCACCGGTGTATGGACACTGGTTACGGATACAGATCCGCCGAGCGTCAGCGGAACCGATCCGGCCCGTGACGCCCTCAACGTAGACGTGGACACCACCATTACAGCCACCTTTTCAGAAGCCATGGATCCAGCCAGTATCACCTCCGGCACCTTTCTCGTTTCCCAAGGGGGAGGCATCGTCTCCGGGACCGTGAATTACAGCGGTCTGAGTGCCGTGTTTACACCGGATGCGGCCCTAGACTATGATGCGAGTTACCAGGCAACGATCACGGTGTCCGCCCGGGATCTGGCCGGAAACCACCTGACATCCAACCACGTGTGGTCTTTTTGGACCCAATCCAACCCGGACGCCGTCCCTCCGGTGATCAACGCCACCAATCCCGCCGATGGCGCTACGGATGTGGGGGTCGGTGTGAGCATCATGGCGCAGTTTTCCGAGGCTGTGGACCCCGCAACCGTTACCGGCGCGACGTTTTTGGTCAGCCACGGCGCAGCCCCTGTTGCCGGAACGATCGCCTGTGACGGTGCAACCGCAACCTTTGTGCCCACAGTGCCTCTAGACTACAATACGGCTTACACGGTGAGCATCACCACCGGCGTTCAAGATCTCGCCGGAAACGCCTTGGAGGCGGATTATTCGTGGTCCTTTTCCACGGAACAGGCGCCGGATATCACGCCGCCCGCCGTCGAAAGCACATCCCCCGCGCACAGCGCCGCCGATGTCGGTATAGCCGCTGCCATGGCCGTGACGTTTTCAGAGGACATGAACCCGAGCAGCATTGACGGTACGACCTTTTTTGTGGACGGGGGCGCTGGTCATATCGCCGGGACGGTCAGCGCGAATGGCAGGATTGCCGTGTTTACCCCGGCCGCTGTGCTCGATTATGCGACCTTGTATACAGCTACCGTGACCACCGGGGTCACGGACACGGCCGGAAACGCGTTGGAAGGAGCCTATATCTGGACCTTTACCACGGAAGATCCTCCGCCCCCTGTGATATCGGTGAGTCCGACCGCCATTTCCAAAGCGTCTATGCTTGGAGAAAATCCTCCAAGCGACAGCCTTGAGGTCTGGAATACGGGAGGTGGAGCTCTGGAATACGCCATCACGGATGACGCCCAGTGGCTCTCCTGTGATCCTTCTGCCGGGATGTCTGAGGGTGAACATGATGGGATCACCATCCATTATGCTATTTCCGGTCTTTCTGCGGGCACCTATTCGGCAGCGATCAGCATCCATGCTGTCCAGGCTGCGAACAGCCCGCTTTCGATCCCGGTGACCCTGGTTATAGGCAGCCACGCGCCTGTTGCCGATGCTGGACCGGATCAAAGGGTAGTCCCGGGCGATACGGTGATCCTGGACGGTTCCAACTCCAGTGATCCCGATGACGGCATTGCGTCCTATTTATGGGCCCAGACCGCAGGGCGGGTTGTAGCCATTTCCGACCAAAGCGCAGTCAAGACAAGTTTTGTCGCTCCAGAGGAAGACGGAGATGGCGTGTCCCTGACTTTTCGATTGACGGTTACCGACAATGGCGGCTCGCAATCTTCTGACACCTGTATCGTGAATGTCACCTCGTCCAATGAACCACCTTTGGCCGACGCCGGGCCGGATCAGCAAGTCGGCGGTGGGGATTTGGTGACTCTGTCTGCGGGTGGCTCCACGGACTCCGATGGGGTGATTTCCGCCTATCGCTGGATGCAGATATGGGGGGATCCGGTGACGCTGTCCGACCAAACAGCTGTGGAGCCAACATTTGCGGCTCCGGAACAAGAAGACGGACGTGCCGTGATCTTTGAACTTACGGTTACAGATAATGGCGGGCTACAATCTTCAGATACATGTATCGTAAACGTAAGCAACTCCAATACGGCACCCACGGCAGACACCGGACCGGCTCAGGATATCCTTGAAGGGGCGACGGTGACCCTGGACGGTTCCAATTCGAGCGATTCGGATGGAGAGATTATGGCCTACCGGTGGGCCCAGACCGCAGGGCCGCCCGTGGCATTGTCCGTGCCCGGTGCGCAAGCGCCAACCTTTGTGGCTCCACCGGTGGGACCGCAAGGCACGGTGCTCGGGTTTCGGCTGACCGTGACCGATGACGCGGGACTCCGATCCGGGCAAGAGACTACGATCACGGTCAACGATAACGGCATTACCGGTTTTCCTGACGGCGTTACGACCTTTGTGACCACCAATGGGGATGATATGGGCATGCAGGTTTCAAGCGGCGGACAATGTGTCATCCTGGCCGCCGTGGATCCGTCGACCATCGCCGAAACCTCAGGTAGGCCCCAAGATTTGCCTTATGGGCTAATCAACATGCACATTCGGACCGATACGGTCGGCGGCGCCGTTGATGTGACCCTGTATCTGCCTGATTCGGCTCCGGAAGACTATGCGTGGTATAAATATCACTCGAGTTGGTATGACTACAGCACTCATAGTATCTTCAATAGCGACCGAAGCCGGGTGACCCTCACGCTCGTAGATGGCGGAGACGGTGATGACGACCAGCTGGCTAACGGGATCATTGTGGATCCTTCCGGGCTGGGGTCCGGCTCGACCTCGTCACCGCCGCCCCCGGTTCAAAATAACACGGCAGGTGGGCCTACGGATAACGGTGGGGCAGGTGGGGGTGGGGGAGGCTGTTTTATCGGCATGATCCAGCGTACATTTTTCTGAAAAAATTTCCCGAAGTACGATGGGTTGGTTTTCATCAAAGGCAGGGCCTTGTCCTGCCTTTTTTGGTTACCGAGGGAGGCGGAAGCGGGGGGATGTGTTTGTATGGCCTCATCAGGAGACCTCCCGGAATTGCCCTGATAGGGCGACTCGACTCCGTTTGGGGCATCAGCGCGTTCACGGTGCGCCTTGGTCGTTGAGCATGATATGGAGGTTGGCAGGGCTTTTGCTCTAATCGGGGGTAGCCTTATGACAATTCAAGTTTTGGGCAAAATTTTCCGATAGATTGATTAGCTTCGGGCACCTTTTGCCGCGCACGTAAACAGGTGCGTTTGCCTAAAGGGGGGGCACGAGCCATGGGTATGAGCACCCAACTGGTGGCCGGTCTTGCAAGCGGCTTCGACTGGCGTACCATGATAGACCAGTTGATGGAGATCGAACATAAACCGGTCGATCTCGTCGAAGAGCGTAAATCGGATTACGAATCTCAGCTCTCGGAGTGGCAGTCTTTTAACACCAAATTGCTGGCGCTTAAGACGGCTGCCGGCGCGCTCCAGGATCCCGAAGATTTTTATGTTTATACCACCAGCATGACGTCCAGCGATGCAGATGTGGACGCCTCTGATTTGCTTTCGGTGACCACATCCACCACGGCGTCCAAGGGATCCTATGCCCTCAAGGTGAATGCGCTGGCGACAGCGGAAAAGCTTTCCTCAGCGTCTTTTTCCAGTCTTTCCGATGCCCTGGGGGCGTCTTATGCAGGTGACATCCTGATTAACGGAACCGCCATCAGCATCACTGCTACCGACGGACTTGACGATGTCAGGGACCGGATCAATGACGCCAATGCCGGTTCGGACCCCACCGGGGTAACCGCCAGCATCATTACCTACGGAACCAACGATTACCGGCTGATCTTGACCAGTGACAATACGGGGGCCGACGGCATCAGCCTGCAGAACGGCTCAGCAAACGACTTGATCCAGTTGTTCGGCTGGAAGGATTATTCCACGTCGCTTAAGAACAGCATTACCGACGGGGCCCAATCAGACGCCTTTACCAGCACGACCACCAATATCAAAACGTTGCTTGGGCTTTCCACGACCCAATCCGGGACGATTCAGGTGGACGGCAACAACGTGTCCATTGACCTGTCCACCGATACCCTGGAATCCATCAAGACAAAGATCGATGCGCTGTCCGGTGTATCGGCCTCTATTGTTACGGATACCAGTGGGAGTACCACGACCTACAGGCTGCAGGTGGACGGTACCCAGAGCTTTACGGACGGCGACAACATCCTGGAAACGCTGGGGATTCTCAAAAATGGGGCGGCAGCGATCAATGGAACCGTCTCCGGAAATAGTATGACGGCCGACGGGTCCTACATCACGGCATCGACCCTCTTGACCGATATTGACGGTTACCACACGTTCACCGCGGGCGACACGATTTCCCTCGGGGCTACCTCGCGCGACCATGGAAACAATGACATTAGTGGCGACATTTTGACCATCACGACCAGTTCCACGGTCCAGGACCTGTTGGACGCCATTGAGACCGCCTACGAGACAAACGGCTATGAAGCGGCCGTGCGTGTGACCTCGGACGGAAAAATCGAAATCACCGACCTGGAGACCGGAAGCAGCAGCATGGTCGCGGACCTGCAGTCCACGCTGGGTGACGGCGATTCTTCTCTGGACTGGGGAAGCTTTACCTCGCTCAGTCAGGTTCGTGAAAGACAGTTGGTGGCGGGACAGGATGCCTCAATTCAAGTGGACGGGGTTACCGCAACCAGCTCCGACAACACGGTGGACGACGTCATCACCGGGGTGACCTTGAATCTGCTCAAGGCGGATACCAGCACGACCGTGACGTTGAATATCAACCGGGATATCGACAGCGTCATGGACAAGATCAGCACCTTCGTCGATGCCTACAATGAGGTGTTTTCTTATATCTATCAGCAGCAATCCTATAATGCGGACAATGAGGAAACGGGCGGGATCCTTTTCGGGGACAGTACCCTTTCTTCGGTAAAGACCGATCTGTCCTCGGCACTGCTGGAAACCGTGTGGGGGGTGTCCAGCGATTTTTCGGCCCTGTCTCTGGTGGGAATTGATCTGGATGATGTGACTACCGGAGAGGACTATGCGCCGAAATTGAGCATCGACACCGATACCCTGCGCGGCTATCTCCAGACGAATTTTACCGACGTGATGAGTCTTTTTATCCTGGACGGAACCACAAGCTCCGGCCAACTGGAATATATCTCCGCCAGCCGGGAAACGGAGTCCGGGGAGTTTACCGTGGCCATCACGCAGGCCGCCAGCCGGAGCACGGCCACCAGTGATAACGGTACCGTCGGGGAAAACGAGACCCTGACGATCACTGAGGGAGACAAGGTGGCTGAGATTGCATTGACCACAAGCATGACTCTGAGCGATATCAAAAATGCCATCAACTCCGAACTGTCTCAGACCCACACGGAGACACTCATTGGAGACCAGCAACTCTATGACGGCAGTGGTGGTACCACCGCATTAAGTTCCAGCACCACATGGGATCAGGTCTATCTGGATGCCAGCAATTCGGCCAATGTAACCAGCGGCGACCAGATTGCCTTTTCAGGGACCACACGGACCGGCGTGGAGGTCTCCGGGACCTATTCCATCACCAGTGCCTCCACCCAGACCGTCCAGGGGCTGCTGTCCGCCATTGAAACCGCATTTGACAATGATGTGACCGCTTCCATTGACAGCTCCGGGAAACTGGTGGTGACAGACAAATACTCCGGATACAGCCAACTCAGTTTGACGTTGGACTACACGGACGCCCATGATCTGACCTTCGGAAGCTCGGTATCCACCACAAACACCGGGGGACAGGAAGGGCGATATGCAATGGAAATCACAGCGACCGACGACGGCAGCCACCTGATCCTGACCCATGACAACTACGGGAGCGCCTATTCGTTTACCATTTCAGAAAGCGCGGCCTCATCAGCCAATAAGCTGTGGACCGGCGGGGACCAAACCGTGAACAACGGCCTGGACGTTACAGGGACCATCAACGGGGAGGCCGCCACCGGGGCCGGCCAGATCCTTAGCGGAGATGATGGTGAGGCGAACGTGGATGGCCTGGTTATCAAATACACCGGTACAGGCACCGGCTCTAATGTGGGAAGCGTTACCGTGACAGTAGGAGTCGCGGAGCTTTTTGACCGGATCCTGTACAACATCACCGATACCTTTGACGGGTATGCAGCTCTCAAGCAGGAATTCCTTCAGGACAGAATCGACGACCTTGAAACCGATATCGAGGACATGGAAGCCCGGTTAGATCGAAAGATGCAAAACATGATCAACCGTTTTGTGGCCATGGAAGCGGCGCTTTCCGCTATGCAGAGCCAGAGTCAGTGGCTGGCCGGACAGCTTAGCGCCACAAACAGCGCTTGGGCATAGGATAGACGGGCGAAAATTTTGAGCAAGGAGGAAACAGGAATGAACAGACAGGGGCTACATGCTTATCGCCGGACCGATGTGCTGACCGCCGATCCCAAGAGGTTGGTGATCATGTGTTATGAAGAGGCGATACGCAATCTCAAGCTGGCCAAACAAAGTAGCCAAGAACGAAACTACGAGAGGGCTTCCAGGGCGGTTCAAAAGTCGCAGGACATCCTGGCCGAGCTCCTCGGTGCGCTTGATTTTAAAAAAGGAGGGGAGATCGCAAAAAATCTTCAAGCGATTTACACCTACATGGCCCGTCGGATCCTCCAGGGACATGTTCAAAATGAGCTTGAAACCGCAGCCGACGAGGTCGTGGGGATGCTGGACGAACTCAAAGAGGCGTGGGAACAGATCTTTTACGGCGGCGGAAAAGCGGCGAAGGACATTCAGGGTCCGGATGTTCATCTGCCCCGGGATGGGTTTCCCGGCCAAAGCACGCTCCCCGCGACTTATGGGCGACCCAGTGCGAGGTTATGATGCCAGTGGAAGATACGGTGTGCCAATGCTGCACGAAGCTCAAGAAAAAGGCTATTTTGCTGGATGATTTTGCGCGGATAACGGCCCGACTGATGGACAATATCGCCTCCGGCGATGAACAGGCCTTGGCGGGAGGCGTGAAGGAGCGACAGAAGACGATTCACAGAATCTGCGCGATCGATCGGGAACTCGATATCCTGAGCAGCCGGCCCGACTTTTCCATTGACAGGATATCTGAAGCGAGCAGGCATGCTGTCGGTGAGTGTTTGACACGCATCAAGGCTAGCCTGGAAAGGCTTGCAGGCATGGATCGCGAGTGCTTGGCGCTGGCCGGCAACCGATGTGACACGCTGCGTTCGGGTGTGCTCAAGATGAGAGCCGGCCTGCAATTGGCGAGAGGTTATGGGAGAACGAGTATCAGACCTCCACGATTTCTGGACCTCAAAAGGTAAGAAAGACCCATAAGGAGGTGGGCTGCATGTTGGTAGAATCTGTTTCAATATCACAACCGCCCGGGGTTACACCGGTGACCGCGTCCAGACCAGAAGCCGCAAAGTCTCCGGCAAACGGAAAGGAGCTCGACGGTGAACACCATGGAAATGCCGAGTTTCTTCAGGCCGTTCTGGAGGTTGCTCAGAACCATTTCCAGGTGTCGGGTGTCAGCCTGGATTTTCGTGTGGATGATGATGCGGGCTGTGTCAAGGTCAGTGTGAAGGACAAGGAGACCGGGAAAGTAATTCGTGAGATCCCGCCGGACCAAGTCCTTCACCTCATGGCCAAGCTCGACGAAATGATGGGCATTCTTTTCGATGCAAAGGCCTAACGGATGGGGCCGGCAGAAGATCTGGTCATCCGGTGCCTGATCGTTGATGACGATTGGTCTTTGGGCCAAGCCCTTAAAGAGCTGATTGCGACGACGCACACGGTCGTCGAGGTGTTCAGCGACGGCCAAAAGGCCCTGGCATACCTGCGTGAACACCCGGTTGATGTCGTGATTACGGATTTGATGATGCCCGGGGTGAATGGCCTTGATGTACTTAGCCGGGCGAAGCAGGAGAACCCGGCCGCCATGGTGATCATTATAACCGGGCACGGCACGCTGGAAAGTGCGATTGAGGCGGTCAGGAAAGGCGCCTATGACTATATTAGGAAGCCGTTCAAGCTCGATGAAATCAAGATTGCCTTCAACAATGCGGTCGAGAAAATTCGGCTTGTGCAGAAAAATCAGGACCTGGTTGAGAAGCTGAAGAAGACCTGCGACGAGTTTGTTGCATTCAAGAAAGCCTGTGAGTGCCGAGAATCGGATAAGCAATCCGGGTCCCGAACACAAACAAACGCCCGCCTCAATTTTTTTTCAACCACTGTTCCCAACTTGGATTTTAACCGTAGGGCTGATGATGGTCGAGAACAACTCTTTAAAAGATTGGATCAGATTACCGGCATGAAAAGACAAGGTCTGTTGACCAGCAAGGAGTTCGAAACACTCAAACGCCATTTGATTGATGATCTTGAACCGTCCCGGATAGACAGATCAGGGGGGGGGCCAGGTAACGCTCATGGCAGAACGGATTAACGTCTTGGTCGTGGATGACGACCCGATGATTCTTGATGGGTTCCGAGATTACTTCGGATCGCAAGACCGGTATACAGTTATAACCGCGTATGACGGGGGTGAGGCTCTGAAGATTTGCGGGGACCGGAAGGTGGATTTCTGTTTTACCGACTTGAATATGCCGGGTATGGACGGTATTGAATTGGCCGGCAAGATTCGCGATATCGATAATACCATCCCGGTGGTGGTTATGACCGGTTACCCTTCGTCGGACAATGCCATCGCGGTGTTGAAAACCGGAGGGGTGGATTTTCTTGTCAAACCGTTTAGGTTTGACAGCATTGGGGCTGTTATCCAAAATGCGCTTGGAAAACGCGATCTGTTTGTCGAGAATATGCTGCTCAAGCAGGAAATCAGGCACCAGGAGCGTTTGTCTCGGATTAATCGAGAGTTGCGCGAAAAAGTGAAAGATCTAAATGCGCTGAACCTTATTTTGGAAAAGATTGACTGGTCCGGGTCCAGCAGCGCTTTGTTCGACAGACTTGTGCGACTCTGCACGGAGATTACCGGGGGGGATGAAAGCTATTTTCATCTCTTAGACGATTCTTCCGGAGCGCCGGGTCTGGTCGCCTTATGGTACGGTGGAAACGATAGGCCCGATCCGGAAAGGCATGGTGGGCTAAAAGACATCCTTGCAGAGAAGATGAAAGATGGGATGCCGTTGTTGATGAACCGTCCCGGCGATCCCCGCATAAAAAGGGCCGGTATTTACAGCCTGATTGCCTCTCCACTCAAGATTCGAGAAAACCCGTTTGGAGTGGTCTCAGCGGTGAAGGTGGGCACTGATGAGTCGCATTTTACAGAAAGAGATCTGTACTATCTGAACTTTATGGCCCGACGTGCGGCATTTGTTATTGAGAACGCCGCCCTTTATGAGAATATCTATGAAAATCTTTTTGCCACACTTTACGCTTTTGTGGAGGCGATCGAGGCCCGGGATCCGTATACCAAGCAACACTCCAGCCGCGTTTCTGAACTGGCCCTGGCAATCGGCACCGAGATGGGATGCCAGGATGAGGCGCTGGAGCGTCTGCGTTTTTCCGGTTATCTCCATGATATTGGAAAGATCGGCATCCCGGACAGGATTCTTCTCAAGCCCGGTCGGTTGACCGCAGACGAATTCGAGGTGATCAAGAAACACCCCACCATCGGGGCGAACAT
>JAFDGP010000429.1 GCA_019309245.1 Deltaproteobacteria bacterium
ATCGATTTGGACTTAACCTGTCGTATGAATTCATCCGTCAGTAATTCTTATAAAATGCCTCCGCCGTGAATTTCACGAACTCCTCTGTCTTTTCCGGGCTGCGGGCCACCACCTGCCACGGTTCCAGGCGCGCGATTTCGGTCTGCAGTTCTTTGGCGGTTTTATTGCTGCAGCCCAGGATATCCTGTACCGATGCAGCCGAAACCCCTTCGCATTGAAAGATGAAAGCAAACTCCAGCAACTCTTGAAAATTGAAAAATTTCTGCTGGTAATCGTTGGGGGACTGGCTGGCAAAGAACACCACGATGCCCTTGGAGCGCCCCTCGCGAATGATGCGCTGCAAAAAGATGTTGCGCTGGCTCAGATAGTTGTGGGCCTCGTCGATGACCAGGATGGATCGAATGGTGCGCCGCCCGTCCCGGACCGGGCTGTCGGGCAACAGCGCCATTTCTTTATAGAGCCGCTCGATCACCAGGTAAGCCACCAACTCCTTCAACACCGGCATGGCATGAACATCGATCAGCAATGTTCGATTGGAAAGCCGGTCAATGGGGGCCACATCGCTTCCATGCCGCCAAAACAGATCGAAATCCGAGAGGTCCCGCAGCACCTCGATAAGGCTGTCGTCTTTCTTGTTGTCTGCTTCGTACATGGATGCCACCATGCGGTACACATCGTGGAAATCCGGATAGGGAGCCGCCGAATCCGCTCGCTGCGCATAGGCGGCGCGGATCGCCTCGGTCAACGCGCCCTTTTGCACCACCCCCAGTTTGCTGTTGATGGAGGCGAAGCTTTCGGCCTTTTCCCGGGCCGACACATTGACCGTCTGCTCATCGTACGCCGGCAAGACAAAAGGATTGACAGGCAGGCTCTCTCCACCTTGGAGCAGCCGGAAGGGATGGACCTTGGCGGCTTCAAGAAAACGTTCATTATCCACCACATCGCCCTTGTAGTCGAAATAGATGAAATTGGTCTGATAGTTGGACTGCTGGCGGATATCGGTCAGGATTTTCAATACGAACTGGGTTTTCCCAGTACCCGGTTTGCCCATGATGGCCATGTGTGAGTTGGCATGCCTGGCGGTATTGTTGAGTTCCAGGATCATTTCATGCTGCTGCAACAGGGTCCGGCCGATGAAAATATCCAGTCCATGTCCGGCGGTTTCCCGCCGCCCGCCGAACTCCACTTCGTCCACCAGACGTGTCAGCAAACTGTCCGCATCCCGGCCGCATTCCTGATACAGGCGGCCCCGCAGCGCAGCCCCGCTGTCTATATGGTTTTTTACGATGGAGCGGTTGGAAAAGAAGCCGTCTTCATCGATGTCGCGTTTGCGGTAGACATGGCAGATCGGCGCTCGCATGAAGATTTCGTCTTCGCCCACAAAGGTGGGGCGCTTCATCTCCGCGCCGGTGAAACTGGCGCTCTGAGCTACATCCGGCCCTTCTTTGGCCAGGGACAGAGCAAAAGCCATGCGGGCCAGGGTCGCCTTTTCCAGCTTGGTTTCAAACCGAAGGGCGCTGAGCACTTCATCCGCCTCATTGGATGTGTACAGTCGGTCGGCCATGGTCTAATTCTCCCAGAAGTATCCTTCCTGAAATGTCGTCAGCTCCTGCTGCTGGTCAAACACCAGACTCCCGGCCCCGCTCAGACGGGTTTTGAGTGTCCGGTAATAGTCCTTGTCGATCTCGGTATCGGTGGACAATATGATCACCTGTTCCCCTGCATTGGGAAAGTAGTTGTTCACGATGTTGTCGCGGTGGGTGCTGTCCAAACGGGACAGGGGCGTGTCGATGACGATGGGCAGTTTCAATTGACTGGTCTGGGCCAGGCCCCACAGCAGGGAGACGGCGAACACTTCTTTCTCTCCGGCGGAAAGCCCGGATTTCTTGATTTCATGGCCGTTGCGGTCGGAGACGCGCACCTCGTAGGTTTTGTCGTCGATGATGATATCCTTGATCAACCCGCTGCGGCTGGAAAGCAGGCGATACATCTCAAAGGTCTTTTCCTGCAGGAGATGAACCTTATTTTTGCGCAACCGCACCATGAATTGATTGAGCACCCCTGCAATGGCGTCGCATTCCTGGATAAACTCGGCCCGTTCCTTTGAAACGTGGTGTTTTTCGTAGAGTTTTTCAATCTCCATCTCAATGGCTGTG
>JAFDGP010000430.1 GCA_019309245.1 Deltaproteobacteria bacterium
CGTTGAACATTTCCAGTAAGATTCTCCGACGGCTGCCGACAAAGACAAAACCGCACTTTATCCTTTGAATATGGTAGCGGAGCCTGCCTTCAATACGAACCGAATCATCAACAACTGAAATCTCCTGAAATTCGTCCAATACAATATGGACAAGGGAAGGAATTTCATGGACGAACTTTCCCAGTGCCTCCATGGTGGTATCCAATAGCTCCAGCGGATCGGACGTATGGGCAGTCTGTACCGATACCGAGACGCCCCCGTCCGGGCTGGGCGAAAGCACGGGTCGAAAGGAGGTAAGGAAGCGAATGGCCTTTTGGAAAAGGGTCTCGCTTTTCCGCGTGATTGTATAAATTGACCGGGCTATCCTGCCAGCAATTTCCTCGATTGACGAAATGCCGAAAAGGTCACAATAGACCGTCAGGACGCCTCCGGATTCCAATTGACGCTGAACATTCCTGATCAACGATGTCTTGCCATATCTTCTCGGCGAATAGAGCAGGACATTCTCCCCGGTCTTTGCAAAGGCGATCAACTCCGAGAGTTCCCTTTGTCGATTACAAAAGGCCGGGCCGGCAGGAACTTCTTTAAGGGTAAAGGGATTTTCCGCCAACATTTTCCGCCCCCATTTTTTATTGTGTATCAGCAACTCATTTTCCGCACAAAATCCTGCTCAAGTCAAGCAAAAAATAACCCCGGAGGAAACAAAGGGACGCTTATGATTTTATGCTATTCGCCATTATCCAGGCTTGAATTGGTTTTTTTCTGCCGGTTTTTTCCCTCGCAATGACGATCTGCTTTGTAAAGCATAAAATCATAGACGTCCCCTATCATGGTAGGATTTTTCTATTGCACAAGTAGAAAGTTCCTACCCCCAAATGGGGTGGCCACCCCATTTACGCGGGTTGAAGGGGCTGTGTAAGAAATAGGGCAAGAGGGGCAAAAGGCCCCTTTGTTCCCTGTATGACCGAGCCCATGCTGATGAAGTCCACGTTTCAGACGTCCCCCGGCGTCAAAAAGAGAAAGGAGGAACAAGCCATGCAAAATGTAGAAAACCGTACGGTTGAATTCCGGGAAGGCGGCGCCTTTCTTGACAGAAGGACACATGATCGCTTTGAGGCAAGAAACGGGGCCTTTGCTTCGCCCAAGCTCAACGTTGTCGGACAGATCATGAACATGAGCTGCGGGGGCCTGGCCTTTCGGTATGTCGCTAGCCGGGCGCGCGCAAAGGAATCGTCCGTGCTCAGAATCTGGCTGACCGACAATAGTTTCAATTTGAGCATGGTTCCCTTTGAAGTGGCCTGGGATGTGGCAGCGCCCGGGAGTTTTTCCTGTGGCGAGATTTCGATGCGCTATTGCGGGGTAAGGTTTGGAGATCTGGCAGACTATCAAGAACACGCCTTGCGTTATTTTCGCCGGCACTACAGGGCGTTGTGACGGCCTGTAGTGCCTGACCAGCAACGCCTTCCGGTCGCCGCCAATGCCCAAGGCACTTTCGGATTCATGAGGGGGAGAATCATGGAAGGTATTCTTTTCTGGCTGGCGTTGATCCTTGTGATCAGTCTCGTGTGCGTTGACATCGCCATGGCCATCATCCTGTTTAAGTGAGCTGTTCGGCAATCCTCAACGGCGTGACACCACCCGCCTATGTCATGCGCCCCGCAAGGCAGTCCCGAATCTCGCCAAAATCCACCGCCAAAAAAACGAAGATCGGACTTTTATAGAATGATTGCAGCGTGTTGAACGAAAACGCTGGTTGAAACCCTTCACTTGGCTTCAGCGTGGGCAGATCCGGTAAACTCGGCAACCGGTGGATCCGGGTCACGGTTGCTGCATTGACTCGAGCATCCCTTTCCTATAATCTGCCATTACACCGGATGCCGGGTATAATGCCCGGTGTATTCTGTTGACTCTGTCGGGAATGCCGACTGCACCGCATCTGTGCGCCCCAGACAGATCCCTGCGGCATGCTCGATCCTTGAGACCTAAGTCCGAACGGGGAGTCGGAATGGACCTCGCCAAACTGACCAAGACTGTCTTAGACGAAAACCTCGCACTCCTGGCGCACCTGGACGCCGAGCAGGTTGCGCGTTTTGTGGAAGAGTTGCAACACGCGAAGCGGATTTTCTGCAGCGCCCAGGGACG
>JAFDGP010000431.1 GCA_019309245.1 Deltaproteobacteria bacterium
CAAAACCTCTCCATGGCGGATCGTTTAAAAAGCCTGCCTGTGTCCGCATACGTCCTGGGGCCTGAAGACGGGCTTGAAATTTCTGTGTTTCGGCATGAGGGGCTCACAATGAATGTCAGGGTAAGCTCCACCGGCATGATTTCGTATTACCTGATCGGTGATGTGAAAGCAGCCGGTCTGACCGCGTTTCAACTGCGAGAAGAGGTCCAGAAGAGACTTGCCAGATATATCAAGAACCCCCAGGTGTTTGTCCGGATCACGGAATTCAGGAGTCACAAGGTCTTTGTGCTGGGCCAGGTGAAAAATCCCGGGGTTTACCGGATGCGAGGCGATTTTTCACTGGTGGAGGCCTTATCAGCAGCAGGCGGGATCGGCCCCTATGGCTATCTGAGCGGGGCCTATGTGGTCCGAGCGGGCAAGATTTTGCTGGTGAACTTCGTGGAGTTGATTGAAAAGGGAAACATGCAAGAAAACATTCCCTTATTGCCTGGAGACGTGGTGTACATTCCCAGCACCCAGGACCGAAAAGTCTATGTCCTTGGAGAGGTGAACAACCAGTCCGCCATTCCTGCTCGGGACGGACTCACCTTGCTCAGTGCGGTTGCCGAGGCCGGCGGGTTTACCCGGGATGCCCGGAAGGACTCCATTGTGGTCATGCGCGGCAACCTGAGTAAGCCCGAGATTATGAAGATCAATGTGGAGGCCATGGATGTGAAGGCGAATATTGCGCTTGAACGAGGCGATATTGTCTATGTGGCCAGCACCACCATCGCCAATGTGGAACGGATGGCCCTACGTCTTTACAACATTTTACAGCCTTTTTACAGTGTTTCCAGAACCCTGGTATGGGGCGATGCGGCTGTGGGCGTAATGGAGGGAAAAGACAGCCGGCTTGTTATTCCGACAGACTAGTTTGAGAATATTTGACACATTATCCGTAAGTAGGGGCACCGGTTCATGGAACTGACGGCCATCTGGAATACCATCCTTCGGAGAAAATGGATCCTGATCCAGGCCATGTTTGTGGTCGGCCTGGCGGCCTTTGCCATGACCTATTTTTCGGTTCCCATGTATGACGCGGCGGCCAAGATCCTTCTCATGAAGGCCAAAAAGGGCGTGATCGATATTGGAAGCGTGGGCTCACAGCTCGCCTCCATTATCGAAACAAGCACCGATGTTGATGTGAACAAGGTCATTGCATCTTCAAGGGAATATGTAGACAAGATGGTGTTCCGTTTGCAGTTGAGGGATGAGGACGGAAATCTCATCAACGCATCCCGGCCTGAAGCCGAAGCCATGTCGAGGTGGAAGGCCAAGTTTTCCCCAATACCGTACATCAGTGTGACGCAGTACCGGGATACGGATATTCTGGTTATTCACGGCAATTCACCGGACCCAGAAGAAGCGGCCATGATGGCCAACACCCTGGCCGGGATCATGGTAGAGCGCAACCAACAATTGATGCGCTCCGAATACAAGAGCGCAAAAGAGTTTCTGCAAGCCCAGGTGGACAAAGTCAGAAAGAGTTACGAATCCGTCCTCAAGGAGCTTGCGGAGTTTCAGAAGCGGGAACACACCATTGATTTGGGCATTGAGACGAAGCTCGCCTCGGAAAAGATGATGGAGCTGTTGAAACAAAAAGAAGACAATATCATTGACCTGGCGCAGGTTCAGGCGAAGATCAGGTATCTGAAAGACGAACTGACAAAAATGAACGTCGAATACCTGCCTGCTTCGGCGTTGAAAGCAAGCCCGCAACTGGTGGAACTCAAAAAGCGACTCATGGAGCTTCGCCTCAGGCTTGCAGATGCGAGTACGGAGCTAACCGAAGATCATCCCGAAATCGTGGCGTTGAAGGAAAAAATCAAACTGGCCTCAAGGGAACTGGAAAAAGAGATTGCCGTGTACCGGAAGACCGCGCCGGAACTCTTGGATCTTCAGAAACAAAGGGCCTCGCTGGAGGCCCATCTCAAAGGGGTCAATGCGGATATAGACCGGTATTTCAAGGCCCTGGGAGGGATTCCGGACAAGGCATACCAGCGGGCCAACATTGACAAGGAAGTGGCTGCGGCAAGACAGACTTACAGCCGTTTGCTTGAATTCCTGTACCAGTTGGGCATCGCAGAAGCCAGCACCCTGGCC
>JAFDGP010000432.1 GCA_019309245.1 Deltaproteobacteria bacterium
AATGGATCTGCCCACGCTGAAGCCAAGTGAAGGGTTTCAACCAGCGTTTTTGTTCAACACGCTGCAATCATGCCATAAGAGTCCGATCTTCGTTTTTTGGGCGGTGGATTTGGGCTCAAGCATTGCCTTGACTTTCATAGGTGTATTGCCTAGCATTCGGCGACATCCTTGAATTCCTACTGCACAGCGAAGCAGGTTCTATGATCAGGTTTATTGAGACCATCGGGCGGGCACTCATTCGGTTTGTCGAGGAATTCGGGCTCGTGATGTTCCTCTTTCTGGCCACCCTGGTCTGGATGTTGCGGCCCCCCCTGCGCATTCGTGCCGTGTTCCAACAAATGGAGTTCGTGGGGGTCAATTCGTTGCTGGTGGTTGTCCTGACCGGCATGTTTACGGGCGGGGTACTGGCCTTTCAGGCCTACCACGGATTCCGGTTGTTTAGTGCCGAGAGCCTCGTGGGCTCCACCGTGGCCCTGGCCATGACCAGGGAGCTGGGCCCTGTACTGACCTCCCTGATGGTGACCGGGCGGGCCGGCTCGGCCATGGCGGCGGAGTTGGGCACCATGCGGGTGACGGAGCAGATCGACGCCCTGTATGCTATGGCCACCAACCCGATTAAATACCTGGTGGTGCCCCGGATCGTGGCGGGTGTTCTTATGCTGCCCTTGCTCACGGTGATTTCTGATTTTGTTGGGATCATTGGGGGATACCTTGTGGGTGTGGGCCTGCTGAAGATCAACTCCGGCATCTATGTGGCAAAGATGATTCAGATCGTGGAGCTTGACGATATCTTCAACGGGCTGATCAAGGCCGCCTGCTTCGGTCTGGTCCTGTCTCTGGTGGGGTGTTACAAGGGGTTTTATACCCGGGGGGGCGCCCAAGGGGTTGGCAGGGCCACCACCCAGGCCGTGGTGATTTCTTCGGTGTCGATCTTGATCAGCGACTACTTTTTGACAGCGGCCATGTTTTAAGAGGTGCCATGGCGGTTTGTTTCTTGTCCCAGTCGAAGCCTTGCGTCAACTCGGCCCGCGGACGGTGTCCTACCGGGAATCGGACACTTGGCGCAGCGGCATGCTGTGTCGAGACCTGTTGACAATGATCACATTGGTCGATGTACACAAATCCTTTAACGGGCAGGTGGTCCTGGATGGCCTGAATCTTGAGATTGAAACCGGAAAAATAACCGTCATCATCGGCCAAAGCGGCGGCGGCAAAAGCGTACTCCTGAAACATATGATCGGCCTGATCCGGCCCGACAGCGGCCAGGTCCTGGTGGATGGTGTGGATATAGCCCGGTTGAACGATCGCAGGCTTAACGAGATTCGCAAAGACTTCGGCATGCTGTTTCAGGAAGCCGCCTTGTTTGATTCCATGACGGTGGGGGAAAATGTGGCCTTTCCGTTGAAAGAACATACACGGCTAAAGAGCCGGGAGATCGATGAGATTGTGGAACAGAAGCTATTACAGGTGGGCCTTAAGGATGTTGCTCACAAGATGCCGTCCGAGTTGAGTGGTGGCATGCGCAAACGGGTCGGCCTGGCCCGGGCCTTGGCTCTTGATCCCAAGATCATTCTTTTTGACGAGCCGACCACGGGTCTGGATCCCATCACGGCCGATGCCATAGACCGGCTTATCGTGGATACCCAGCGACTTACCAAGGCGACCTGTGTGGCGATCAGCCACGATATCGCCTCGACGTTTAAGATCGCCCATACCATCGGGATGTTGTATCAGGGGAAAATCATTGAGGTCGGGACACCGGAGCAGGTCAAGGCCTCGGGGCACCCTGCGGTGCAGCAGTTCATTCAAGGCAAGGCCGAAGGACCGATCATGGATTATTATGTCCTGGATATGTAACCCTAACGTTGCAAAAGCCAGCAGTGCCGCAGCCGGCCTTGCAGGGTCTAAACAGGGGTGGAGATGACAAGGCTGAGTATTGAAGCAAAGGTGGGGGTTTTCGTGGTGGTGGGCATCCTGGTCCTTGCCTATATGTCCATGAAGGTGGGCCGGCTCAAATACGGCCCGGGACAGGGATACACCCTCTACGGCTACTTCGATTCCGCTGAAGGCCTTGTCAAGGGGGTGCCCGTGCAGGTAGCCGGCGTTGATGTCGGGCGCGTTCAGGACATCGCCCTGGAGGGC
>JAFDGP010000433.1 GCA_019309245.1 Deltaproteobacteria bacterium
GTCTCGCGTACCTGTAAACACCACCCTTTCAGACAAGCCCGCAGCTCGCACTTCAGCCTCGGTTTCATCCCTTAACATTCCATCCCCGACGAATATCGCATGGAGATGCGGGTACCTTTCTGCAAGCTGCCCGATGACCTTGACTAGCATCTTGTGGTTCTTCTTGAAGACCAGGCGCCCAACTGTGCCTACCAAGGGCGCGTCCTCTGGTATTCCCCACTCCGAATTCGCGAGGCATCTCGACGGCGCCCGATCCACGGATTCTGGCGCCTCAACCGCATTGTGGACCACGAACATCGGGGCGGTCTTGAGCCCAAGTTCTTTGGCATTCTGTATCGCGGCTTCTGAGTTGACCACGAAGGCATCAACGCAACGGAAGATCAGTTTTGCCTTCCAGCCCATTGAGTCGAGCACGAACTCCGGCTGATCCTGCAGGAAACCCATCCTGACGGGAACGCGGGCCAGCCGACCACAAACACCGGCATAAGCCGTAGAGTAGAAGTTCCACGAATGGCAGATGTCGCACTCGAGCCGTCTCAAGAGACGCGTGACGTAGAGCATCCTGCGCAACACCCCCTTAACACATTTGGGAAGCTCGATGACCTCTATCCCCAATGAACGAATTGGCTCGACCCAGTAGCCACCAGGGTTAAGCAGGACCACCCTTATGGAGAACCGTGAGCGGTCGAAGCCCTTTAGGAAGTTATATAGCTCCCGCTCGGCGCCTCCCTTGCTCAATTGGCCGGTGAGAATGGCGACTTTGATGGGTTCTGTCATGACTTGATTGTCCACGAATATTCGAGTTTCAGTCGTTCCTTAAAAAACATACGATACTGCGCCCTTTTCTGAGCAAGTCTGCCAACTGCCTCAAAAGGCCGATCAGTAAGAAGCGAATCCGTTCAAGCAGACGGTCCGTTGAAGTCAGCAGCGCAAGCGTATACCATCGGAAAAGCGTGAGATTCGTCCTTGCGATGAGACTTTTGACAGATCGCTGTCGAAGAAGTTGATATGAGGCGACAGAACGATTTGTGGCTTGCGGGCTCTTATGACTTGACATTCTGTCAAGCACGCTGGGGATTCTCCTACCCATTATTCTATTCATTGACGGACATATAACGTGCCGCCATTGAAATCTTTATCGATCTTGACATAGCCATGTTGCTTTGCATAGCTGGCAAAAGCGGAATCCAGATGACCTTCAAAACCCACGAGTATTGCACTTGGCGACTCAATGTCGAAGAGAGCTTGAAGGCCGCTCTTTGAAACTACTGAGAAGGCGTGTTTTTGGTCATCCGGAATCAAGTCTCCGACTCTATAGAGAAATGGACCCGTTGAAAGTTCCCGATAAATCGGGAGTTCAGCTTCAATGGCATACAAGGGCGACAAGGTGGCCACTTTGCCTCCGACCTCAACTTCATCGATATGATCTCTGATGTCTTCTGCCGTTAGGTGGACAGCAATAGCAGTCCACGTGTCGGTTCTGTGCAATCTATGTATGTATTTAAACAGCCGAACTCCCCCAAAAAGGACCGCTACAATTGCCACACATGCGAGTAGCGTTCTCGTTGCACGCCTATTCGCGATTGAAATAGCGCCATAGCAAGAGCCAATAAAAACGATCGCAAAGGATATAGGCATCACAAAGTACTGAGGGAATAAGGGCGTGGGTTGAAGGGCCGCTGCCATAGTAAACAAGACCAAGAGACCAGCCAGCATACTTTCGCCACCAAGGAGCTTCCTTGTCTCAGTATTCTGGCGCCTTGCCTCGGCAGCTAGAATGAGGAATGTAAACAGCAACGTCACCAATATGCAGGCGTTACATGAATGCCCACCCATACGCCATACGTATCCCGCCTTACGTAACATAGACGTACCCCACGTGCATTCCGATAATCCACGCCAGATGGTGTTCGCCAAGTGGTAGCCCACGTTGTTAAAACAGAAGATCTGTAGGCCACTCTTCACCATGCTGATGACTATCGGGAGACAGCCCACGGTCAGGCCGATGAATAGAACCAGTGACACTTTGAGTAGCCTTTTCATGGGGGTTAGTGATCTTGGATAAAACAGGGAAACACCGAGGAAGGGCACTGGCAGCACTGCGGACGTGAGTTTAAACCCTATTGCCGTCGCGATGCAGA
>JAFDGP010000434.1 GCA_019309245.1 Deltaproteobacteria bacterium
GACGGCCTCGACGACGACTACCGGCTGAAAACCGCCATGACACTCAATGTTCCGACCCAGGAAATCATCGACGGGGCGGTGAGGGCACGAGACGGACCCGGGTTAAAAGGAGTTGCCGCCGAGATATCACGTCTCCTGGGTAAGACAGCACCGCTTCAAATGACATTGAAGCGAATTCTTGACCAGGGAGCACGTGCAAACTTCTGGGGCACCCCCGTCATTCCACAGTGACGGGGAGCGTTCTTCCACAAGGAACGCCTCGTGCATCCCAGTTGTTAGCACACTCGACGGCCTCCATAAAGCGGTCATATCAGCCTCCTCGATATCGGTGTCTACTGCCGAATTAAAGGAGGTAATAACCATGAGATGTGACGATCAAAGGCAAGTGAGAGCATTATTTCGGCACGGGGTGATTTCACAGGTCAATGCTCGCCAGCTTCAGGGGAGCAGTTTGTCCGAAGCCAAAAAGGAGGAGGCAAAAGTAGTCAGGCTGACGCCGTCGGGACAAAGAAAGCGGATCAGCGAGAAGGCGATATCGAGGTGGCTCGCCGCTTACGAGAAACATGGTTTTGCGGGGTTGTTCGACAAGGAGCGGGAAAGGACGGACAGTTCCGTCGTCCTCCCGAAGAAATTCATCGATTATCTGAAAAAACAGAAGAAGGAAGATCCCAAGGCGTCCATTCCGGAAATCATCAGCCGGGCGGAAGCCGACGACGTCTTGACAAAGACGGACAAAGTCTCGCGGGTTACCGCCTACCGCTGTGCCAGGAGGCTGAATCTTCCCATCTTCAAGAAAAAAGAGCTTGGCAAGGGCGACATGCGCCGCTTTGCCAAAAGCGCCCGCATGACCATGTGCCTATGTGATGGCAAACACTTCAAGGCCGGCCAGAAAAGGCGGCGCCGTGTCGTCCTGACGTTTATGGACGACGCCCACCGTTTTGCGCTGCGCGCGGTGGTCGGCACGAGCGAAAATGCCGCGTTGTTCATGCGGGGTCTTTTCGAAACCATCATGACGTATGGCCTAATGAGCGTTATCTACGTCGATCTTGGACCGGGTTTCATCGCCAAGGTGGTCCAGGAGGTCTGTGCAAAAATAGGCCTTTCCGTCATCTATGGCCGTCCAAAATATCCCCAGGGAAGAGGAAAAATAGAGCGATATCACGATACACTGATCAATGATCTACTGCGCGGCCTGGACGGCAATCCCAATGTTGATCCCGATCCCGCCGCCTTGGAACTGAGGATCAATCACTACCTCTCGGAGATCTACAATAAGCGTCATCATGAGGGTATCAAGGGGGTCCCTGAAGACAAATTCCTCGCAGATGACAGACCGCTCAAGCGAATCTCCGAAGAGGAGCTGCGCACCCATTTCGTGATTCACCTTAAAAGAAAGGTCTCCAACGACAATATCATCAAGGTGAATTCCATCCCCTATGAAATGCCACTCGGTCACGCCGGCACCAGGGTCGTAGTCCACCACCACCTGCTCGATAGGACGGTTTCATTCTGCGAGCACGGCAAGATGCTGTTGCTCAGCGAAGTCGATCCCCACGCCAATGCCAAGACCCCCCGAGGACGTCGCGGCAAGGAAGCAGAGGAAAAAGCCCTGCCTCACGAAACCGCCGCCATGAAGCGCTTTAACAAGCAATATACGTCCCTCGTCGCAATGAAATACCCATTGCCAAAAGGATGAAAATTCCCTGCCATGAAACAGAGGTGAAGGCGCTCAAAGCTGTGGTCGAGCAAAGACGCTCCGGCGTCGTGATCGCGCCGGCCGGTGCCGGCAAGTCGCTTGTCCTGCGCGCCCTGACGAGCCTCCTGCCGCCAGCGCGCTACAGCTGCCATTACATCAAGGTGACCGATCTTTCGCCCCGGGATCTGTGGCGGGAGATTGCTTTTGCCGTCGGAGCCAAACCGGCCGGCATTTTTCCGGCCCTGGTTCGCTCGATCCAGGAGCATTTTGACTCCAGCTTTAACGACAATGGCATAAGGCAGGTCATCCTGGTGGACGAGGCCCATGACCTGCGCCCCAAAGCCTTGTCCCTTCTCAAGATCATGACCAATTATGACATGGATTCCCGCCTCGTGGTCAGCGTCGTCCTGGCCGGGCAACCGTCTCTGAAAAACATGCTCTACCGCCCCGGCATGGAGGAGGTGCGTCGCCGTCTGGCGCACTGCGGGGAGCTCCGCCTGCTCTCACGGGACGAAACCAAACGCTACATCGAGCACCGCATCCATGTGGCTGGGGGCACCAAGGTACCGTTCGACGATGCTGCCATAGAAGCAATTTTTGAAATGAGCCGGGGTAACCTGGGAGCCATCGATCAATTGGCCGGAAAATCCCTGGAGATTGCCGACAAGGAGAAACACCAAGTCGTTGATTCCAACGATGCCGTGCAAGCGAGGAATGGACTATGGATGTAATGAACGAAGCAAGCTGTCTGCCGGTAAGCCCGGTCGGCAGCCTCGAAGATCAGGAAGGTGGGCATAACTGGCTGATCCGATCGCTTTGGCTGCGTCGGGCGGTCGGATTTTGCGGTGGGCCTCCCAAGTCAAGAAAGTCCTGGCTTGGCCTGGAAGCGGCCGTGGCCATCGCCTCGGGAAAGCCGTGTCTCGGAAGATTCCCGGTCGAAGACTGCGGACCAGCATTGGTTTTCATGGCTGAAGATTCCACGGCTGAAGTCAGGGAAAGGGTGCGGCAAATATGTATCCGCCGCAGCATCGATATCAATGAGCTTGACCTCAATGTCATCACGGCCTCCTCATTGCGTCTTGACAATCCCGAGCAACGGCGCCTCTTTGTCGCCACTATCGACCGATTCAAGCCAAAATTCCTGCTTCTCGATCCTCTGATAAGACTCCACAATTTCGACGAGAATAGTGCCAGAGAAATGTCGGCCCTGCTGGGATTCTTGCGGCAGGTCCAACGCGAATTTGACGTCTCGATCATGATCACCCACCACGCTAACAAGAAAACCCACGGCCGACCGGGAGAGAGGCTGCGGGGATCTGGGGACCTTTACGCATTTGCCGATTCCGCCCTGTACGTGTTTCCAAACGGCGGTTCTTTCGAGCTGACGGTCGAGCACCGTGCGGCTCCCTCCCTCGACCCCTTTCAAATTGAGTTGTCCACAGAAGACGGCCAAACATGTCTTGAGATCATCGACGCCGTGTCGCATTCCGACACCGATATCAACCAGCGTGTAATCGAGCTGCTTCGCCGCTCCGGCAAACCCATGACCCGCACCCTCATCAGATCTCAGCTCGGAGTCCAAAACCAGCGCCTGAGTATATGCCTCAACCGGCTGCTGGACGCTGGCATTGTCTCCCGTAGCTCAGATGGCTGGTCCTGCGGCATGGGTAAAACGCTATTTGACCACTGAAGTTCGGTTGATGGTTCTCGTAGGCGTTCCCGACAACACTGGTCGGGAACGCCTTCTGACTTGGGTATCTAGCCAGTATAACTGGTGTTTCGAAATAGCCGGACTACCGTTCCCATCGTTCCCACGGGGGGAGTATACGGGAACGGAACGATGAATTTGTCGGCAGTATGTTGTGAAATGGAGTGAGTCCAGGTGGAGGAGTATTTTTACCTTTTAAGCGAAACCGCTCAGGACATTAGGCGTGAAACGCAACACCCACTGTTGGAAATCCCCGGCAATGGTGGCTGCCGTGTCGTTGGGAGTCGTCGGCCATACGGGGGCGGGGACCATCCGGGCCGTCGATGCTGGAAATGGATGAATTTGGTCCTGCTGCTTCCAG
>JAFDGP010000435.1 GCA_019309245.1 Deltaproteobacteria bacterium
GGGTTGCCTACAAAAAGCGCGTAGTCCGGAACATCGCTGGTCACTACCGTGCCCGCACCCACAAAGGCGTAGCGTCCGATGGTATTGCCGCACACGATCGTGGCGTTGGCCCCGAGGGTGGCGCCTTGTTTGACCCGGGTCGCACGCATTTCATGCCTTCTGGGGATATGGCTCCTGGGGTTATAGACATTGGTGAAGACCATAGACGGACCACAAAAGACATCGTCCTCCAGGGTGACGCCCTCGTAAACAGAGACGTTGTTCTGGATCTTTACCCCGTTTCCGATCTCAACACCGGCGCCGACCACCACATTTTGTCCGATATTGCACCGTTCACCGAGCACGGCACCCTCCATGATGTGTGAGAAGTGCCATATCTTGGTGTGCCGGCCGATGGAAGCACCCGGGTCAATGCACGCGGTGGGATGGACGAAATACTCGACTGCGGTCCCGGGCGGTCGAAGCTCAACCGGCGCCCCCCCCCTGGCCAAAGATTCCTCGCAGGCCTTCAGGATTTCCAGCACCCGAAGGGCGCTTGCGCCGTCCGTCCTGGGCGTTTGTCCCGTCTTGACGGCTTCCAGAAAGTGGGCGCATTCACAACGCAAGGGCTCCGCCTGCTCCACCGGGATGGTGACCGGATCCTTTTTCCTGGGTACGGGCATGCGGTTGACCCACTCGATGCCTTCGTCATAGACACGGAGCATACGGTCTTTTTGGGTATCATCAAACACGGCCATTTTTCGGTCTCCTACCACCACCAGTCTCTGTTCCTTGTAGGGATGGAGCCAGCTCACAAAGATGTGGGCCTTCACGCCGTTCGGGAAACTCAACGTGCTGATGGTCACGTCGGCGATGTCGTGGTGGAGGTAGCAGCCGCCAAGGGCGGTTACCGCCTTGGGCATTTCTCCCAGCAGCAAAAGCAACACGGAGATGTCATGCGGAGCAAAACTCCACAGGATATTTTCTTCTGTGCGGACCTTTCCCAGGTTCAGGCGGTTGGAATAGATATAGTGGATCTTTCCGAGCTCCCCGGAGCCGACCAGGTCTTTGAGCTTCAACACGGCGGGGTGGTATTCCAGGATGTGGCCGACCATCAAAGTCTTTTTTCGGGCTTCGGCCAGTGCGACCAGTTCGCGCCCTTCTTCTATCCGCAAGGCCAGAGGCTTTTCCACAAACACATGCTTGCTGGCCAGCAAGGCCTCTCTGGCCAGGGTGTAGTGTTTTTCCGCAGGGGCCGCAATCACTACCGCATCAATTTCGGCAGTGGACAAGACCTCTGAGAAAGATCCACAAAAACGTTTCCCCGGATACTGTTTCTCAAAGGCCTTGCGCACGGCGTCGCTGGTATCGCAGATCATGTCCAGTGCGCCGAGCCGGTCAAAGTTTCTGATAAGGTTTTTGCCCCAGTAACCGGCCCCGATACACGCGACTCTGGGGTTATCGATTGAAGCGTTCATGGCTTGGTGCTTCCATTTTTTCCCAGTTTGCCGGGGTCAGGATATCGCTTTTTTGAAATACTCTATAGTGTGTTTCAGTCCCTGTTCCAGCGGCACGCGGGGTTCCCAGTTGAGCCTTTCTTTGGCCTGTGTGATGTCCGGCCGACGTTGTACCGGATCGTCTTCCGGCAAAGGACTGTAAACGATTTCCGATTGTGATCCGGTCGTTTCGATGACCAGCTCTGCCAGACTTTTAATAGAAAACTCACGAGGATTTCCCAGGTTCACCGGCCCCACGCACTGCTCGCACTGCATCATCTTGACAAAGCCGTCGATCATATCAGACACATAACAAAAGGAACGGGTCTGCTCTCCAGACCCATAAACCGTGATGGGCTGGTTTTTCAACGCCTGCACCACAAAGTTGCTCACCACCCGTCCATCCGAGAGTGCCATCCTGGGGCCATAGGTGTTGAAGATCCGGACGATTCTGACATCCACGTGATTCTGACGGTGATAGTCCATCATGAGGGTCTCTGCCACCCGCTTGCCCTCATCGTAGCAGCTCCGGCGTCCGATGGGATTCACATGTCCCCAGTAGGTTTCTTTTTGGGGGTGTTCCTGGGGATTACCGTAGATCTCTGAAGTTGAAGCTTGCAAAATTCGCGCCTTGACCCGTTTGGCCAGACCCAGCATATTG
>JAFDGP010000436.1 GCA_019309245.1 Deltaproteobacteria bacterium
GGCCCGGGAACCCGGCCGACCTTACCATCATTGATCAGGCAGCCAAAACCGCCATTGACGTCAGAAAGTTGCATTCCAAGAGTCGCAATACCCCTTTCGACGGGTGGCACATTCAAGGAAAAGCCGTGATGACCATGGTGGGTGGAAAGGTTGTCTCTGGCCGCCTTTAAGAGGTGGGCCTGCGGGCCTATCACCGACATCCGAACGTTTTCTCTGCCTGTCCCGGCCTCCTTTCACCGTTTAAAAAACGCCGACGACCTCGCCAACTGGAACAATTCTTGAATATGAATTAAATTAGAGTGTATCCGATCAACCAAGCAGAATCGACAAAGACCATGGCCAACCTGCTCGTAGTGGACGATGATTTGAGCATGCGTGAAATGCTCGATGTCATGCTCACCTCGGAAGGATACGAGGTGGCACACGCTGAAGACGGTGCGACCGCCATCCGTATGCTGGAAAAAACCGGGTTTGACCTCGTCATCTCGGACATCCGAATGGCCCCGGTCGGCGGCCTTGAGGTCCTGAGGGAAGCGAAAAAACGTCGGCCTGAGACTCTGGTCATCATGATCTCGGCATTCGCCACCACGGAAACCGCAGTAGAAGCCATGAATGAAGGCGCCTACGACTATATCCCCAAACCCTTCAACGTGGATGAACTCAAGCAGACCATCCGAAACGCCCTGGCAAGAAGGACTCTGGAGCACGAGAAAGAAGTCCTCGAAGCGGAGGTCAAGAAAACCTATCACTTCGGCCGTATCGTGGGAAACAGCGCCCCCATGATGAAGGTCTACAACACCATCAAGCAGGTGGCCGATACCAGGGCCAACGTGCTCATCACTGGCGAAAGCGGTACGGGAAAAGAGCTGATCGCCCGGGCCATTCACGAAAACAGCGGCAGAAAAGACCGGCCTTTTACCATCATCCACTGTGCCGGCATTCCGGAAAGCCTGATGGAAAGCGAACTTTTCGGACATCGCAAGGGGGCGTTTACGGGCGCGATTGAGAGCAGGCAGGGGCTGTTTGAGGCTGGCGATGGCGGCACGGTCTTTCTGGACGAAATCGCAGAACTGACTCCGGCCCTCCAGGTCAAGCTGTTGCGCGTGGTCCAGGAAAAGGCCTTCAAACGGGTCGGTGACACACAAGATATCGAGGTGGATATCCGGATCATCTCGGCAACAAACAAGAACCTGGAAAAGGAAGTGATTGGGGGCCGTTTCAGGGAAGATCTGTTTTATCGCCTCAATGTCATTCACATCGACATGCCACCGCTTAGAGAACGCAAAGAAGACCTCCCCGTATTGGCCCAGTATTTTCTGGAAAAATTCGCCAAGGAAATGGGTAAATCCATTCACAAACTTTCATCTTACGCCCTGGATATGTTGTCGCGTTACGATTTTCCCGGAAACGTCCGGGAGCTTGAGAACATGATCGAACGAAGTGTGGCCACAGCGACCACGAACATCATCCTGCCCGAAAGCCTGGCCCTGGCCAGCTACAAACGAGCCGAGACTCAGGCCAAAACGTCCGGCGTGCCGGTCAACTTTGACATCCCGCCATCGGGTATCCGTTTGGACGACGTCTTGACCCAGGTGGAGACCGGCTACCTATTGAAGGCCATGGAGCTGTCAGGCGGGATCAAGCAACAGGCGGCGGACCTTTTGGGGATCAGCCCACGCAACCTGCGTTATCGTCTCGAAAAATTGGAAGCCAGAAGAAACGGTTCAACATCTGACGCCAAGGCTTGACAAGCGTTGTGGTCTTGCGTTATGGAACATCCGTAAATGTTGTCTTTTTCAAGGCCCTTGAATCAAGAATGTTTTTCGATCCATTAGGGCATAACCGGTAAAGATTGTTTCCCGCTCCGGCCGATCCGGCATGGGCCCCCGCGCCGGGGGTTTTGATGTATCGACAATACAAAACATGCGTTAAACCACCTGTGGTGATATGCCGAAAATTGTCAGGTTCGTGACAATTTTTGTAAAAAACACAGGAGGCAGGCGATACCGTATTGCGAGGATAGAATTGAATTTCAGCTTTAGTTTAAGCGGGTTATCATGTCTTCGCCGGTTTCTTCTCATCATGGTACGCTTCTTGCTCAAACAACCAGACACCAAGAATGGGG
>JAFDGP010000437.1 GCA_019309245.1 Deltaproteobacteria bacterium
GAATTGTCCGAAAAAGACGATTTAAGGTTATCAGAAAGGGGGGATGGACAAATATTCAGTGGCTGGGTGCTCAAGGCCTTGGATCTTACGCCGGTGACGTGACCGGTGGATGCACCAAGGGTCTGGAGCAAGAGCAAAAAGCTTTTTGGAAACAAACATGGGAAGGAGGAACTAGATGGATAGGACAAGGCTGATTGCTGCAATGATATGCATGGGATTATTATTGTCCGTGCCTTGTTATGCGACGAATGATCCTTTTAATCCAACCCCGTCCGACGGCGCCATAGGCGTTGACACAACCACCACCCTGCAGTGGGGGGTACAAAATCGAAGGTCGGGAAGCTACCCCCTGTCTTTTGAGGTCTGGATGCGCCGCCTCCCCGACAACTGGGGAACCACCTCACTGGATAAACTGGACTTGGCCTTGGTGGGAACCCTAGATCCTATTGAAGACCCGGATCGCGAGCTTACCCTGAATTGTTTGATGCCTGACACCACTTATGTGTGGCAGGTCGTCTCTATAGACGTGGTAGATACCTCCACCACGAACCGGACTGAGGGCCCGCGCTGGACCTTTACCACCAACAGCACTGTGGGCAAGATTACCGGAGTGGAACCCAACCCCGTCGAAAAAGGAGAGACTCTCAGAATCCATGGCTGCGGCTTTCTGGCCGGAACCCCAGTAAAGGTGAAGTTGGGCAGCCGGGCCGCCAAGCGGGGCACGCTTTTTGGTGACAGAACCATTGTGCACTGGGACGATTCGCTGATCGTCCTCAAAGTCAGGAAAGGATTTTTTACCAAGAACGGTATTGCACAGGGCAACAGCGGGGACGTAACGGTCAAGGTGATTTTGAAAGACGGGGCAGACCGAATCAAATACGTATATTCCACCCCGAAGCTGACCCTTGAATGGCCCTAGCCGTAGTCGTTAGTTGGATGATGATGATCGGGAGGCCTGTGCAACGACAACATTAAGAAAAGGGGAGTGGAGCGACAGTATACCCCTTATGTATGAATCGATTATCAACCGAGATTGGTGTTGGATCATGAATCACAGGCTCTCAAGGAAAGCTCTCAGCCGTTAGTTTGGAATTGCTGCCTGGGTGAATTGTTTTGTGGACGGGGGCACCACTTGGGCCGTGGCCTTTTTAAGGCTGCGGCCTTTTTTGGGCTCAAAAGTAGCATCCAACCCCATGGCCGTGACATGACACGCCACCGCAGATATCACCTTCTCCCAGGTGGTGGACGGTATCCACTTGGTGACACGCATTGCAAAGCTGAAACCACTTCATAGATCCGTTGACCTCAATACCGGTCACCCCGTTCACTTCCGTCCTTAGCAGCCATTCGTTGCGCGAACCGTGTGGTTCGTGACAATCCGTACAACACAAGACATAATAGCCGACCTGTGAGGATTGAAAAGGTGCCCTAATAGGGCCGTTGTCCAGCGCTCCGGCGGCCTTCCTCCCGTGACTCACGGTCAAGCCCCACTCGATTTTTATAACATTTTCGTGCTGAGCGCTGGCAAGCCCTCCGTCTCTGCCATGGCATTCCAGGCACATGGTATTGTAGTCCGGCTGGGTATAGGCGTCACGTTCATAGCTGCTTCCACCAGCCTTAAAAGGAGGTTGATAGATCCTGCCGCCGACGTAGTCTGCCATCTTTTCACCGCTTTCATCGCCCCAGATTTCCCATGTCTTCTTGTTCTCATGGCCACTGGGCAACGAACACGGAAAGTCCCTTGTCGCCCTGTGGACATTGTGACACCCGAGGCACGGATTGATCACACTGCGGTCATTTCCCCATGACCAGTAACCTTGAAGCGCATCATTGCGAATGTTTACCAGGTCATGAGCGGATCCAATCGGTTCTGTGAGGTCACAGTTTATTTGAGGCAGGCGTGTGGAGTAATTGATAAACCGAAAGCTCGTCTTGATGTCCACTGGGCAGGTCTTGCTCTCCCCGCCTCGTCTCTGGCTGTAATCGTAGTTTGTAATGAACCCGCCGTATTGTGAAGAATTCTGGCCTTTGTGGCAGTTCATACAAAACCCGCCCCTCTGGGTATTGAAAGGCCTTTTGAAACAAAGGTAGACATCCGGCTCCCCATTGACCGGTTCCGGCTC
>JAFDGP010000438.1 GCA_019309245.1 Deltaproteobacteria bacterium
CCGTATTGGCCTCCACATCCTTGATCTGATCTCCCGTTCTGACCAGGGGGATCTCCTGCCCGATCTCCGCCCTGAACCTATCCCCGTCACGCACAAGAAACATCTGAACAACCGGAGCTCCGGACTTCATGGCCAGTAAGGCGAGTCCCTTGTTGGTACAGGCAGGCGTTTTAAAAAAATCCACAAAGACCCCTTGATACCAGTCCACGTTTTGATCCAGCAAAACAGCCACCAGTTCGCCACGCTTGAGGCTTCTCAAAATCCCCGCCATGGCCCATTGTGATGGGATCAAACGGGCACCAAATCGACCCCTGAAGCGCTCGAAAAATCGGTTGAGCGGAGCGAAATCCAGTGGGCGAAACACAATACTTGTGGGATACCCGATCATACGTCCGATCACGGTCAACAGTTCCCAGTTGCCCATATGGCCCGTCAAGATCAAGACGCCTTTTCCTTTTTGGTAGGCCGCCTCCAAACGGCTCAAATGGCGGATGGAAAAGTACCGGCTGAAATCCTCGGGATTCAACCTCAGGGCCCACCCGATCTCAAACAGGATCCGGCCCAGGTTGCGGAAAACCTTTCGGGCCAGTTGTTGAATCTGGTCTGGGGTCTCTTCGTGACCAAAGGCCAGTTTCAGGTTGTTTAACGCAATCTCCCGGTGCCTTTTGTCGATATAAAAAAAGAGCTGTCCCAGCCCGTTTCCCATCCGGGCTGCCCATGTTCGGGGTATCAGGCCCAAAAGCCGAAACGAGGCCATAATGACCTCACAGAAAATGGCGGCAACAGCGTCTTTCACCACATGCCTTTCAATGTTTCTCAAACACTCAAGCCCCGGAACACCCTTTCCGACAGGGCACCCTGGAAGGCACCTTCTTCACGACCGAATGATATCTTAATCCGTAAGGCAAGCACTTCAATCGGCCACGAGGACGCACGCTCGCCGATTCGAACAAGGTCCTTTTCCGTAGTCACGACCACATCGCAACCGCCCCTTCGGGCACTTTTGAGAATCGCTTCCAGGTCATCATTTGTGTACTGATGATGATCGGGAAACGACAGCCCCTGAATCATCCGGCACCCCAGCGTCGATACCATCTCCTGAAAGGCCCGATTGCCCACAATCCCGGAAAATGCCAACACGCGCCGGCCGTTCAACGCGCCCGGATCGCCCTCCGACAGTCTACCGACAGCCCGTCCCATCCTGCTCTGCGGTCTCCTTAGAGCAACCACCCCTTCTACAACATGCCTGCAATGAAATACCGGGCTTGCGGCCGCCAAGTGACGTAACCGCTGTTGATCCTGCTCGGTCATCCGCGGTCCGTCACAGCGTGTCAACACGATGGTATCTGCACGCCTCAAGCTCGATATCGGTTCCCGGAGCGGTCCTCTCGGCAACAGGTGCCCGTTTCCAAAAGGACGTGCCCCATCCAGCAACACCAGATTCCAGTCCCGGTGAACGGCCAGGTATTGAAACGCGTCATCAAGCACCAGGACCTGAACGCCGAACCGCTCAATCGCGGCCATCCCGACCCGATATCGGTCTTTACCCACCAACACCGGCACACCGCGCAGCCGTTCAGCCATCAAGACCGGCTCGTCTCCTGCTTCTCGGGCCGACATTCGAATCTGTTTTCCGTCACTGACGATCCCGCCGGCCTTTTGCCTTCGCCCGCCGTAGCCCCTGCTGATCACCGCCACCGGCACCCCCAGCCCCCGCAGGCGCTGCACGATATCGATCGCCATGGGTGTCTTTCCGGTACCGCCGACGGTCAGGTTTCCAATGGAAATAACCCGACAAGGCAGCTTCCTCGACCCACACAGTCCCTGCCGGTAAAGCCCGTTTCTGACGGCAATCCCGGCCCCATAGCACTGCGAAAGCAGCCAAAGCCCCGCCCTTTCCGGCGCCCCAACACGAGCTCCGCTTTTTTCAAGCATTACAGATTCGATCTTTTTTCGAAGCAACCCCATTCGCGCAATAGGTCCTCGCAAGCCTTCAGTGTCTTCTCTACGGCCCCTTTGTTTTCTTCAAAGACCTCTCGGGCCTTTTTGCCCATGGCCTGCAGCCGCCCGGAATCTTTCAGCAACCCTTCAAGCTGGTTCAAAAGGCCTTTCCCGTCGG
>JAFDGP010000439.1 GCA_019309245.1 Deltaproteobacteria bacterium
GATAAATTTTTTCTTTTTTGGTTTTGGTTCGTCCGGGTTGGGAATTAAGGCCTCTCATTCCAGAGTTTCTTTCATAAATGAGTCCAAGGACGAGGCCTTGGTATCAGGTGCTAATGTTGCAACGTTAGGGTTACCGCAGAGAACGCAGGGGACTTGGAGAAACAAGGAAAATTTTCTCTCTGTGGGCTCCGGTGCGCTGTGGTGAAAATGTCGCAGGGTGGGCTGCGCCCACCAGTGGTAGGGAGGCATTTTACATGCCGCCATGATGGCGGGGTGTAAAACCCCGCGCTACGGGCTGTGAGTGAATGGTAAGTCGTAGGTTGGGTTGATCCCTCGCAGGCGGAGAAACCCAACGGTCCGAGGCTATCGCAAAAGCCCACTGTGCAATCACTCAAGGAGCGGAGATTAAACCCATGCCGGAAGACGATATCACACAGGTAAAGGTCGGCGGGAGGTCTGTTGGCCTGACCGGCCTGAAACGCATCCTGGAAGAGACGGAAAGACACCACGTCGGTTGTCCTGAGCGTGATGTGGAAAAAATTTTGCTCAATAGGGCTTCTGAAGAGAACTACATTCCAGAATCGGCGAGACGTCTCTATGGCGCGGCCCTTTTGCGGGAATACAAGAAGTTTATTGGGGAAAAGACGGACGAAGAGGCCGATGCTTTACAGGAACTGGATATCAAGGTGCTTGGCCCGGGGTGCGCAAGCTGTGACGGCCTGGAGGCGGCAGTGATGGCGGTCCTCAGAGATGTCAAACAAATTGCACGCTACGGGGTCATGGCAACACCGGCGTTAGTGATTAACGGCCGGGCCGTGTGTGCGGGAAAGGCCCCGAGCAAAGAGCAAATCAAGGCTCGGCTGGCCGAGCTTGTGGGAAGGTCTTGTGAGAAAATCGTAAAGACACACTAAAGTTTTCATAATTGTCTTCACGCCTATAGCCTCCTCACCCTGCCCTCTCCCCCAAATGGGGGAGAGGGCAGGGCAGGGGGAGCGGTCTATGACGACTATTTCGAGGCCATTAATAAGTGCTGTGAAAATCAACGTGTTGGGTCCTCCCGGATCCGCCGGCTCCGGAAATGCCTTGTTCCGTCAAGCCGGCAGGGTTTTGGTCTTTACCCTGGCCACGGCGCTCTTTATGGTGGAGAGCTGCCCGGCGGGTTCGCTCACGTTTGATGGAGAAATCCGCGAACGCTTTGAGATCCTGAGCGGCATGAACACCAAGGCATACGGTGACAATTCTATTGACTACCAGGGCGTTGTGAAAGGCGAATCTGACGACGAGGTGCTTTTGCAACGGGTCATTGCCGGATTTACGGTTCAGCAGACCAGCCATATTACTTACAGGATTCACGCCTACGACTCCCGGGTTTGGGGGTGGTCGCTCGGGCAGGACGATTTTATCAAGAACCGCGGAACCCCGGATGAACATGTCATGGATCCCGACGAAGAGCATTTTGAACTCTTAGATGCCAACTTGCAAATCGGCAATCTTTTTGTTGAAGGGGGCTCGGCCATACTGGGCCGCCAGGTGATTGTATACGGCGATAAGCGGATTTTCGGGCCGGGCAGTTGGGGGAATGCCAGGGGCTGGCTGTGGGACGCAGCACGGTTGTCTTACAGGACAGGGGGAAATTTTGTTGATGCGTGGTACGGCCAGACAAAGACGAAAGATCCCGATTCTTTCAGCCTGACGCACAAGCATGCATATCAGGGGGTAGGTGTGTACGGCCATTTCGAAACGACTCAAAACGGCGCTCTGGAACCGTTTTTTGCCTGGAAGAACAACCTGTTTGACGAAACCGTGTCCGAGGGAAACCTTTATTATTACGGCGCCCGCCTGTACGAAAAGGATTGCCACGGCTTTCATTATGACCTGACGTTTGCGGTCGAAGACGGCCAAATCGGAGAAACGCCGGTCAATGCCTATGCCTATGTGGCCAAAGTTGGGTTTACGTTCAAGACGGTTTACTTTCAGCCGGATTTTGTTTTGGGCCGTGTGTTTGCCAGCGGCGACAGCGATCCGAGTGACGACACACGAAAGACCTTTACAAGGCCATTCGGTTCCACGACAGGGACGCACTACGGCCGTATGGATATCATGAGCTGGACCAATATGATAGACGACCAGGTGAGCATCGATGTCCATCCCTGTGAAAACTGGGATGCAAAGATTGCCTTTCACCATTTCAGCCTGGACCAATGGCAGGACAAATGGGGCTATTACAAATATTCCAACGGGGATGGGCGTGACGACACCCACATTGGAGATGAATATGATTTTCAGATTCGATATCAGTACTCGCACCACCTGGAATATCAATTTATTTATGCCTACTTTGATGCCGGAAGCTTTGTGAAAAACAACGTGGAGGACAACGATGCACAGCGCCTTTACATACAGTTCACGTACAGGTTCGATATCGGCCTTTGAGCAGAAACGGCCACCCCCGGGAGAGCAGAGGGCTGATGGGGCCCCGGATACCGGGTGCCGGTCGGCGGAGGTCTGCTTCTTTTGACCTTTGCCCTTTAAAAAAGGGGAGTAAGGGGAAATTTAGAGATGCCGGATGCCGGAAGCTCGTAAACGATCAATGATAAATGTGCGATGAGCAATGTCCAGTTGTAGGGTGGGCTGTGCCCACCGAATTGACTTGCGATTTCTTCAATAAGGAGGACGATTATGGAACACATTCTCAAAAACATGACGTTTGATTTTGTCGGGCAGGGGAAGCACAAGACAACGCCTGAAAAGCTCTTGGGAATGGAGGATGTATTTTTTCTGGATGTGCGATCCAGACAGGAGGC
>JAFDGP010000440.1 GCA_019309245.1 Deltaproteobacteria bacterium
GGGTCCAGGCTGCTCACATCCGGTCCGAAGATGTTGGTGTGGCCGTCACCGGCGATGAGCATAAGTGCCCGGGCGGTTTTGGCGGCGCGTGTTTCAAAGTCGATGCCCCAAAGGTATTTGGAGGCGTACTTGAACTTGCGCTGCTCCCGCTTATCGTGGTCCCGGGCCGGGTAGCACCATTCCATGGCGTGCAATAAGAATCCGGCCGAGCCGCAGGCCGGGTCCATGACATACTCGTTGCGCCTGGGGTTTAGCATGCGCACGCACATCTCAACCACGTGGCGGGGCGTGAAAAACTGACCCTTCTTTTTCTTGGCCTCGGTGGGCAGCAGGTACTCGAACGCATCGTCCATGATTCGTAGATTAGACCCCATGAGCCGTACTCCCTCGATACGGCCGACACATATTTGAAGGTGACGTTTCATCAGCTCGATATCTTCACCGTCTCTGAAAATACCGGGCCATTCTTCACAAGCCTTTTTAAAGAGTCCGTTGGTTCTGTCATAAGTTAATTCCGGGTCTGGGATATTTGTCTTTGGATTAACAACCTGCCCAAACTCGACCGTTTTATCTTTACGGACTTCTTGAGCTTCTTTTTCATCCCAAATTTTTGCGAAGATGAGCTTGAAAATCTCGTTGAACTCGTCCTTACCACTATCAGCCAAAACGAGTTCTTCAAGACCCTGAATGATTTCCTTGAAATTGAATTCTTTTTTAAGTTATAATAATGTTTTTTTGGCTTCCAGTACATCTTTCGGTTCTTGTCCTCGTTTTGGGATGTCGAATAGAGTGTTTTCGAATTCTTTAGGATAGGGGCGATAGAGGATAATGCTGTCGCTGCCGTTGGACCAGACCGCCACCGGCGCGCCCTTGGCGTTCATATAGCTTTTGAGCTGCTCGATGCCGTCCTTGCGCTTGGGCTTCTTGCATTCGACAATGATCTTGGGGGTTTCCTTGATGTCATCGGTATACACGATGATATCGGCGGCCTTGGTGCTCACCTCGGTGCCGAACTGAACACTCTTTTCCAGATCGATTTCATCCGGCTGGTATCCATACTGATGAATCAGCTTATAGACCCAGAGCTGGCGGACGATCTCCTCTGGCGCCGATTTTCCGCCCTCAACATACACCTGGACCTCTTCCTTGCCCGAGGAAAAGGGGACGATGCCTTTCAGAAAGTACTTGACCTTGCCGGCATCGCGGCCTGTTTCAACGCTCTTGGCATAGATTTCGAGTATCTCATGGACCGGCTTGCCCAAGGCTTCGAACTCGGTAAGTTCGTATTTAATGCCCGGTTCCTTGAAGATGCGGTCGATGATTTCCCTGGTCGTGCTCTTACTCATCGTGTCTGCTCCCAAAGCGTATGTCTGTTATATCCTATCCCTGTTACACTGGTTCATCGCCGAGGAGTTCTACGAGAAGATCGCTTCCCCGTTCTCCCATGCTGCGCAAAAGCGCTTCTATTTTTTCCATAGCCAGCGGCGACGGGCGGGCGCGGCCGTTTTCCCAGCGGTTGATGGTGGGAAACGTCACGCCAAGCCTGGCAGAATATTTTGTTTGCAGCGAATGGCTGCTAACCCTCGACCAATGCAACAACGTTCGTTAGCTAAATTTGTTGGTCCCACAGGCGCTCTTACCGAAATTAAAACATCGTCCTTTTCGGCAATTCGGGTTGGCTCCGAACAATATTTCTTTGGCGTTGGGAACATTTTGCCGAATTCTGCCTTGCCCTGGAAGAAAGGCAATCCAATCTTCTCGAGATTATAAGTTTTGGAAGGCGGAGACTGCCCCATTATTAATTCGAAGTAATTTTCATCCCCGAGCTTTTTGTATTTCCATCCATTCTTGTTGTTTTTACTCATCTCCTATATCCCTATTCCAGCAGCTCCCGGAGAATTTTTTTGCCTCTTTTCGTCAGCCTGTATTTCTGCAGACGGCTCTTGGGTTTTTCGGGAATGGTCATCTCAATATACCCCTTCTCGAGAGCAGGGTGCAGATAGTTTTCCCTGAATGTAGGGCGGTGCTTCAGATTCAAGCGTTTTCTCAATTCCCCGGAGGAAAACGGTCCTTCGGTCAACACTTTAAGGAGCCTG
>JAFDGP010000043.1 GCA_019309245.1 Deltaproteobacteria bacterium
CATGAGAGCTACAAACTGGTTCCAACGTGTAAATTTTCTGGCTTTTCGACCTGTGCCGTGTTCTTTTTCAAGTGCCCAAAAACGATGTCTAGGAATAAATCTGAGCAACTGATGAAAAATTGTGTTACAATGCGCCATGGCCTGAATCTCCTTTCGTGTTGGTGTGTTACGCAATGACTCACCATAGCACAAAAGGCTCGATTCGGGCCTATCCTTTTTAACTTAACCGGACACTATTGATTTATCATCTGACATTTATCATTTATCATCTGACATTGGTCATTCGCTCTTATAATTTACCGGGTCGTAGTCTGTAGGTCAGGGTGCGAGTCCGCCACAGGCGGATGAGCTCCCTGACAAGGAGCTGGTTCATGGGAAAGAGTTTCAAAAAAGCAGTTATCGTCCTATTGGTGATTCTGGGAGGACTACTTGGGTACTGGCTCAGCCGGCAGAACCAGAGACTATTTGAGTTGCCTTTTCGGGCCGAACCGGGTCAACAGGGCGGCCAAGCCGCTCTTGAGGGAGGGTTACAGATTCATGTCGGCATGGAGATCTGGCAGGTGAAGGAGATACTCGGGCCTCCAGACCGGCGTGTGGTCGTCTCACACAATGCACAGGGAAAAAAGGAAACATGGATATATGGGGATCGACAGCTCTATTTCACGAACGGCCTGTTGATGTTGCAGAAAGAATCACCGGAAGATAAACCGTTGGACTAAAAAACACCCCTGGAAGGCTTGGATCTCGAATTCCAACAAAGCACTTGACAGTCAACGGTGTCATGGTATCCGTAAAACAGATTCCCGCTTTGTCTGCGAGACGTTCCGGGCGCCTGGACGCTTCGGCGGTTTCCGAAGCAGCCCGGTTCGTTTTTTTTCTTCTTTGCAGACGGTGCATTTCAGGAACGCGAACAAGATGCGAGGGCTTTGAAAGCGGATTATCCGCGGATAGAGGGGGAGACCATGAAGGTCGATCGTATATCAACAGGGATTGCAGGGTTAGACGAGATCCTTTTTGGAGGCATGTGCAGGGGCTCCACAGGGCTTCTTGTAGGGGATCCGGGAACCGGTAAGACTATTTTTTCCATTCAGTGGTTGCAGCAGGGCATCCAGGAAAAAGAACGCTGTCTTTTTCTCGCACTCTTGGAACCCTCCGCTGTGGTTCGACGACATGTGGCGGGTTTCCGCTGGTCTATAGAGGATATGACGTTCGTGGACCTTTCCGGGGTGGGCGCGCCCGTGGAGCGGGACGGCGGCGAATACCGGGTGTTTTCGCCGTCAGAGGTGGAGCAGACCCCTTTGTGGGAATCCATTTATCGCGCCGTGGAACAACACAGACCGCAACGGCTGGTGATCGATCCGTTGACCCAGCTTCGGCACCTGTCCACGGACGAGTACCAGTTTCGAAAACGCCTCCAGGCCTTCCATCCCGGCGCCGGCGTCCTTTTCGCCTCCGGCTATCCCCGCGACGAGCTGGCCCCGAAAGGGGTCCTTGAACCCGGAACCCATTTTTTGCAGAAGCCGTTTTCCATTGTCAGTCTTGCCAGAAAGGTCCGAGAGGCCATTGATGCCCGACCAGCGAATGCGTGAAGGATTTCGGGGACTTCCCTTAGGCCGATATCAATAATGCCCAATGCCAAACCACGTCTCGGCGGTTGTTCGAAACGGTGTTTTGTGGTAAGGCAAATTATCGTTGGGAGGGCCGGAGTCGCTACTCCAAGGAGGAAAGTGAATGAGGCAAAGGCTGGAAGAGGCGCTCAGGGCTGCAAACGCCGATTACACTGAGATCCGTGTCGAACAAGTAGATTCTTCCTGGGTGCACTTCAAGGGGCGGGAGCTGGACAGTGTCGGTTCGGCCAAGACTTCCGGGGGCATCGTCAGGGCTTTGGTCAGAGGGGGGTGGGGCTATGCGGCCTTTAATGATCTGGACGGCCTTGACAATCGGGTGCGGCAGGCCTGTGAGTCGGCGCGCCTGGTGGGAGGTGTGGAACAAAGCCGGCTGGCTGAGGTATCTCCTGTGGTGGATCGGGTGAGTGTAGCTCTGGACGAAGATTTTCGACATGTGCCGCTTTCAGAGAAAAAAACGGTCATAGAAGAGTACAATGAAATCATCCTGGGATATCATGACAAGATCGAGACGAGCCATGTGGCCTATAGCGATCGGTTTAGAAAGGTATGGTTTGCGAATTCGGAAGGGACCTTCATCGAAGACGAACGGCCGGATGCAAGCTTGGTCCTGTCCGCTACGGCAAGAGATGGCGACAACGTTCAGCAGGGGTTTGAGACTGTAGCCGGTAAGGCCGGGTTTGTGATTGCCAGGGGGCACCACCAAAAGGCCCGGGCGGCCGCGAGGCGGGCGGTGGATTTGCTATCGGCCCCTCCGGTGGCCGGGGGAAAATATACGGTCGTGATCAACCCGAAGCTGGCGGGCGTGTTTGCGCACGAGGCCTTTGGTCATTTAAGCGAATCCGACTTTCTTTATGAAAACGATCGCATGAAAGAGATTATGGTTTTGGGAAAACGGCTGGGATCGGACAAACTCAGCATCGTGGATGATGGCAGCATCGACGGTTTGAGAGGCACCCAGAAGTATGACGATGAAGGGGTCCCCACTCGGAAAAATGAGCTGATTAAAGACGGCATTTTGGTGGGCAGATTACATTCCCGCGAGACCGCGGCGAAAATGGGAGAGCACCCCACGGGCAATGCCCGGGCCGTGGGATACCGATATGAGCCTATCGTTCGGATGACCAATACCTATATTGACAGCGGTGATACCCCATTTGAGGACATGATCCGGGATATTGACTTGGGCCTTTACGCCCTGGATATGGTTGGCGGTCAGACCGCCATGGAGATGTTTACCTTCAGTGCGGCTTACGGGTATATGATTCGAAATGGCGAGATCGCGGAGTTGGTCCGGGATGTGGTGCTGACCGGCAATGTCTTTGAGACCATGATGCATATCGATCTGGTGGGAGACACGCTCGTGTTCCCGCCAGCCGGAGGAGGGTGCGGAAAAGGCGGCCAGTCCCCCTTGCCGGTGGGGCTTGGCGGGCCGCATGTGCGCATACTGGACGTGGTGGTAGGAGGCAGGTAACCGGATGCTCGCACATCGATTGATTGATAAGGCCTTGAAAACGGCGCAGGGGGCCCAGGCCACTGTGCAGCGGGCGGAATCGACCAAGGTATCGTTTGAGAATGACAAATTGAAGTTCGTAAAATCCACGCAGCGCACCACCATCAACGTCAAGGTGGTTGTGAACGGCAAAATCGGGTCATCACACACCAGTGATGAGTGCGATGCAGACGGTGTCGTCGCTAGGGCGCTCGAGGCTGCAGCTTTCGGGAGCCCAGCCCACTTTGAGTTCCCCGGACCCTCAGACGGGCGGCCGGTCAGGGTTTACGATGAGGCCGTGCTGGGTGTGACCCGTGAAGCCATGGTTCAAATCGGTCGCGAGATGATGACGGTCGTAAAAGACTACAACCCAGATATCCTGGTGAGTGCGGGAATCAACAAAGGGGTGAGACAGACCGAATTTGCCAATTCGTCCGGCGCTGCCTATCAGACGCAGTCCACAAGTTTTGGTGTCGGCGTGCACGGGCAGTGGGTACGGGGAACGGACATTTTGTTGGCAGGCCATGCCTTCGGCTGGAAAAAACGTGACGTTGACTATGGTGCAATCGCAGACCGCGCGGTGGCGTTGTTTCGAATGGCACAAGACACCGCGTCAATCGAGACAGGCACATTCCCGGTGATCTTTTCGCCGGAGGCCCTGGAGGTCCTCGTGCTGGCCTTAAGGCTGGGCTTCAATGGAAAGAGCGTGTTCCTGGGGGCCTCTCCACTAGCTGAAAAACTGGGACAAAAGATTGCCGACGCGCGCTTTAGCCTGACGGATGACCCCCTGATTGATTATGCAAGCCGAAGCAGCCGGTGGGACGCGGAAGGGGTCCCGCGTCAGGTGACCCCGTTGATTGAAAACGGTGTAGTCAAAAATTTTCTCTACGATCTGGATACCGCCGGCAGAGCCGGAACCCGGACTACAGGACACGGGGTAGGGTGCAGCCCTACGAACCTGGTCGTCAAGACAGGGGATACTTCATGGCAGGACATGGTAGCGGATACAAAAACAGGGCTGGTCGTCTATGATGTTCTGGGACTGGGGCAGGGGAATCCCATCAGCGGAGAATTCTCGGTGAATCTTCAGCTTGCGTACAAGATAGAGGATGGCCGAATCGTAGGTCGTGTCAAGGATGTGATGCTGGCTGGAAATACCTACGACGCCCTGAACAATATTGTGGCCGTGGGAGACCAGGCCGAATGGGCCGGTGATTCCCTGCTGGCTCCTCCCATCCAGATTTCGGACCTGAATGTGGTGGCAAGATAGGGCGCGGGATCCATATGCTCCGATATTACGGTGGCGTATCATGAAGCAAGAGAGCGTTCTCAATGTAGCCATCGTGGGTGGCGGAGCAGGTTGCAAGGCCATCATGGACATGATTTTTTCCGAGAAGCTCAGCGCACTTCGGATGCGGCTAATCGGCGTTGCAGACATTAATCCCAACGCCGTGGGGTTTCGGTACGCTCGGTCCAGAGGCATTTTTACCACGTGGGACTACCGTGACCTTTTCAAACTGGAAGGATTAAACCTGATCGTGGAACTGACGGGCCGTGAAGAGCTGGCCAATGAGATCTTTCGAACCAAACCCGAGCATGTCCGATTAATGGGCAACGTGGCTGCCAGACTTTTCTGGGACATATTTCGAATCGAAGAGCAACGCATTGCCGAACGGAAAGAGGCGGAGAGGGTATTGCGGGAAGACGGGCGGTTCCTTCGTAATGTCTTTGATGCGATTCAGGATGGCATAACCGTTGTGGACTGCGATTTCAACATCGTCCGGGTGAACCCCTGGGTAGAAAAGATCTGTGCGGACCGGCATCCGCTTTTGGGCAGGAAATGTTATGAGGCTTATCAGATTGGAACGTCACCCTGCCCGTGGTGTCCGGGTCAGGGTTCGGCCGGCGCGTCGGACAAAGGCACCGGTATCGTCCCTTTTAAAAAAGAAGGGGGCGCGACCCGCTGGCTTGAGCTCTCAGCCTTTGTTTTGAACAATGCGGAGGGTCGGCGCATCGGTGTGATTGAACACATGAAGGAGATTACGCAGCGGAGGGCCGCCGAGGAACGGCTTCGCGAAAGCGAGGCTCAGAAGAGGGCTATCCTGGATGCGTCGGTGGATATGATTCGCTATGTGGACCAGGATATGAGAATCATCTGGGCCAACCGGAGGACCAGCGAAGAGCTCGGCATGGCACCGGAAGCCGTCACGGGAAAGACTTGTTATCAGCTTTTTCTGAACAGATCGGAGCCATGCGAAGGATGTCCGACCACAAAGGCTCTGGTTACCGGCAGGGTTGAGCATGCGATTATGCAAAAACCGGAGTTTGGAAACCGGCGGGGTCCCAGCTATTGGGACTGTTACGGGGTTCCGATGCCGGACAAGTCCGGTGGTAGCTCGTGCCTGATCCAGATGACTCGGGATGTGACCCGGCAAAAGATTGCGGAAAAGGAACTGGAAAGAAAACACAATGAACTCCAAGCCATCAATGCCGTGTTGCTGCGTATGACTTACGAATACAACTTGGCGGGCATGTGTCGGGTGCTGCAGACGATGATGGGCGAAATATATCCCGGGTTTGAGACCTGGATCTTCTTACTTACCCCGCAACGCGATGCCTTCTACTTGCCGGTCGGCGAACAGGTTGAACCCGATCAATACGCTTGCGAAAAGGCCTGGGCAAGACTTCGTCGTGGCAAACTGGACAAAGCGCTGCTGCGCTTGCTGGTGGGCAAAAATGTGGGTTCTGCGTGTTCTGCGCGGCGAGATGATGCGCCGGCGGTGATCCGGGACCTTGTGGGCGGGTTTTCCACGTGGATGGCCGTGCCGATTACCCTTGAGGGACGGTGTCATGGGCTTTTTGTCCTGGGCTCTTCTGAAGAGGCGATGGATACGGAAAACGAGCTGGTTTTTGTAGAGGCGGTGATCCGGCAGGTCGCCGGTGTGCTCCGGTATCAGGTTTCGAAAGAGATCAAAGAAAAAGAATTTCAGGAACAACTCGCCGGACCGGACCGGTTTATGGGCATGGTGGGTCGGAGCCAGCCCATGCAGAAGATCTACCATATGATTCAGTCTGTGGCCGATTCAAGCAGCACGGTGCTGATTACCGGGGAGAGCGGGACAGGCAAAGAACTGGTCGCGCGGGCCATTCATCGGGCTGGCAGATATAGGGACAGGCCGTTTGTGGTGGCGCATTGCTCGTCATTTGTGCCTACCCTGGTCCATTCGGAGATATTCGGGCATGAAAAAGGGGCCTTTACGGGAGCGGTGAGTCAGAAGCGGGGCCGACTGGAACGGGCCCAAGGGGGCATCCTTTTCTTAGATGAGGTGGCTGACCTTCCGCAAGAAACCCAGGTTTTATTGCTGCGTTTTCTTCAAGACAAGCGTTTCGAGCGGGTGGGAGGGGAGCGCATTCTTGAAGCCGATGTCCGGGTCATCGCGGCTACCAATAAGGACATGGAAAAGGAGATGAAACTAGGGCGGCTCCGAGAGGATTTTTACTATCGCTTGAACGTCTTGCCGATTCGGATGCCGTCGTTGCGGGAGCGTGTGGCAGACATTCCGCTTCTGGCGAAACATTTCTTGAAGACTTACTGCCTGATCGAGGGCAAGGCTATCAAAGGATTTGAAACCGAGGCCCTGAGGTTCATGATGGATTATGACTGGCCGGGAAACGTGCGGGAGCTTCAGAACATGGTCGCCCGGTGTGTGGTGTTGTGTTCCAGGGACCGAATCGGACTGGACGTTCTCCCCGACAGGGTTCGAAGCCGGGCAGGAATGAACGAATACGCATTGGCAGAAAATGAGAAAAACCTGATTGTGCGCGTCATGCGGGAGTGCAATGGGAATAAACATGCCGCAGCGCGACTGCTGCATATCAGCCGCGGCACACTGTACAGCAAACTCAAAAAATATGGCCTGAATACAAAAAGACTGGACCATTAGGGCCGGAATTTGAACAAACTTGGGTTTAGATAGTCGGAATTTGAACAAACGGCAACCAGTTCAATTTAAGGCATAAGTTAACGAAATCGAAGTCGAAAGGCCGAATCTTGAACAGAATTCATTCCCGAACACTTTTCCACTTATCGCATATCCGGTGGGCATGCGGTCCATGATTTACTTGGAAAAACAGTAAGTTAATAAGAACTCTTTCCCTTTTTGACCCATCCCGTCCCCTGTTGGCATACCTTTTGTGATTACTAAAAGCAAATCCTCAATCGTGCTGCGCCTCGAAAGAAAAACGTCAAGCTGAAATGGACAGCGTGCAATGAGCGTATTCCGGTAAATACTTCGGGTATCGCCTTCCCGGGCGAAGCCCGCGTAAAGAAGGGCTTTAGGAAAGCGAATACCGATGAATTGCAAGTTGGCACTGATCACCCAGAACCGTGGCCTTGAAAAAATCATGCGACGGATTTCCAAACACTTTGGTTCCACGCTTTCGATCTTTGAAAGCTGCTCCGATTTTGCAGAGGCCCTGGGTGGAACACACGATGGTGTGGTGGTAGTCGACGGTGCGGTGTGTGCGCAGCCGCGGCTAATGGACTTACAGGTGGTGCTGAGCGCCGCTCCGGGTTGGCAGGTGCTGTATCTGCCCCGCACCAACAAGAAACATGAGATCAAAGAGGCAGTGGAGCTTGGGGCGTACGGGTCTTTACACAGGCCGGTGAGTGAACAGGAAGTCCGACAGATGGTGGAGTCGGCAGTGGGAGTTTAGCATGGTGAGCGGAGCTATGGAGACCGTGACATCGATCAGGCCGGCCTTGGCGGTAAGCGTCTCTCTGGTGTTTTGTGTGTTTATCGCGGCCTCTCGCAGGCATCCGAACCTCAGAGAAGGCTGGACATTTGCTGCGGCGATCATCAAATTCGCCATTGTGGCCTCCATGGTGCCGGCTGTGCTGAACCACCAGGAGATTGTATGTCGCATTGTACAAATCCTTCCCGGGGCTGATATCGCCTTTCGAGTGGACAGCTTCGGGCTGCTCTTCGCTTTGGTGTCGTCTTTTCTGTGGATCGCTACCTCGGCCTATTCTATTGGTTACATGAGGGGCCTGAGCGAACACAGCCAGACGAGATACTTTTGCTATTTTGCCCTGGCCCTATCAGCTACCATCGGGGTGGCCTTTTCAGCCAACCTGCTTACCCTGTACCTTTTTTATGAAATGTTGTCTTTTGCGACGTATCCTCTGGTGACCCATCATCAGGACGCAGAGGCACGGCGCTCTGGGCGTAAATACCTCCTTTATATTGTTGGGACCTCAGTCGGTCTGGTGCTTCCGGCCATGTTGATTTGCTATATAAATGGCGGAACCCTTGATTTTGCCAAACAGGGATTTCTGGCCGGAACAGGCTCCAGAGCGTTGATGGTGACGCTCTTGCTGATGCTGGTCTTCGGATTCGCCAAGGTGGCCCTGATACCTCTTCACGCATGGCTTCCAGCGGCGATGGTGGCGCCGACACCGGTCAGCGCTTTGTTGCACGCGGTCGCCGTGGTCAAGGTGGGCGCGTTTAGTGTCTTTCGCGTTATTACAGGGGTGTTCGGGACAAAGCTACTGCTTTCGCTTCATCTGGGCACGCTGGTTTGCTACCTGGCGGCCATTACCACGCTGGTAGCATCCCTGATCGCCCTGTCACAGGACGGGTTGAAGCGACGGCTCGCCTTTTCCACTATCGGACAGCTCTCCTACATCGTGCTGGGTGCCGCGCTCTTGTCCCCCAAGGGGCTCATCGGCGGGATGATTCATATCGCCATGCACGCCTTCGGAAAGATCACGCTGTTTTTTTGCGCGGGCGCCATTTTTGTGGCGACCGGCAAGAAAAACATCAGCGAGATGGTAGGTATCGGAAAGCGCATGCCCGTGACCATGACCGCTTTTCTCATCGGATCCCTGAGCGTGATCGGGCTGCCGCCGTGCGGCGGTTTTATCAGCAAATGGTACCTGGTTCTGGGCTCTTTGCAGGCGCATCAGTTGACGATGCTGTTCGTGCTGTTGGCCAGTTCGCTGCTCAATGCGGCTTATTTTCTTCCGGTGGTGTACCGGGCCTTTTTCTGCGGAACCGAGGAAGCGTTGTTCAAACCGGCCGTCCAGGAGGCGCCGGCCTGGTGCGTGGCGCCGCTTGTGGCCACAGCAGTCGGATCGATCGTTCTATTTTTCTACCCGCAGCCTTTTTTTCGTCTGGCCAGGCTGGCGGTGGCTGGACTTTTGGGAGGCTAGTGCATGAGACAAGATCCCCCGAAGACAAAAAAAGCAATGTCTTCAGACAGGTCAAGCCCTCCAAAAAGATTGTGGTGGATCTATGTTATGGTATTGGGAATTTCAGTCATCGTCGACTTTTTCGTGCATCGCCATGCCCATGTGTCCTGGGAAGGCATTCGAGAGTTCTTCCCCGCGTTTGGATTCGTATCGTGTATCGTCCTGGTTGCCGTGGCGCACTTGGTCCGGCTTGTTTTCAAGCGAAAAGAGACATATTATGACTAACGGCGTTCCTCCAGCAGTTATTCTAATTGCCGGTGCCCTTGTCGTTCCAGTGCTCAAGGGAAAAATCAAGTCTGCCTACCTGACACTTCTTGCCGCCGTCGCCCTTACGACAGTCCTGTTCACGCCGGCGGGGAGTCATTGGACGGTGAAGGTGCTCGACTACAGCCTGATATTCGGTCGGGTGGATGCGCTGAGCCGCGTGTTTGGAGTTATCTTCGGTATGATCGCATTCATCGGGGTGTTGTTCGCCCTGAACGTACGAGATGACCTTCAGCACATGGCGGCCCTGACCTATGCCGGAAGTGCCCTTGGCGTGACATTTGCCGGAGATCTGATCACGCTTTATATCTTTTGGGAAGGCCTGGCGATCAGTTCGATGTTTTTGATCCTTGCCCGCAGAACCAGGGCCTCGCAGGCGGCCGCTTTCAGATACGTGATGGTTCATATCTTTGGAGGGCTGTGTCTCCTGGCAGGGATTGTTTTGTATATGCGCGAGTCCGGGACGACGCAATTCGGATACATTGAGCTGCAGGGATTGAGCGCATGGCTTATATTCGTGGGGATTGCGCTTAATGCCGCAATACCTCCCCTACACCCGTGGCTTAAAGATGCGTATCCGGAATCCACATTTTCCGGGGCCGTCTTCTTGTGCGCCTTGACAACCAAAAGTGCCGTATATGTGATGGCAAGAACATTTGCGGGCACTGAATTGCTCATCTGGTTGGGGGCGGCCATGGTGTGTTTTCCGCTGTTTTACGCACTTGTCGAGGACGACATCAGGCGGGTGCTTTCCTATATGCTTATCAATCAGGTGGGATTCATGATGTGCGGTATCGGATTGGGAACACCGCTGGCTCTAAACGGTGCGGTCTGCCATGCTTTTTGCGACATTTTATATATGGGGTTGCTGTTTATGGTCGCGGGAAGCGTCATGCTGATGACCGGAAAGGTCCGGTGCACGGAGCTGGGCGGACTGTACAGGTCCATGCCCATGACATGCGTCTTTTGCCTGATCGGGGCGGCGTCCATCTCCGGCGTTCCACTTTTCAACGATTTTGTCAGCAAGTCCATGATCGTCACGGCCGCGGCCCACGAGCACATGGATCGTCTGTGGCTGATTTTGGAATTCGCCTCGGTGGGGGCGTTCGTTTGCGCGGGCATCAAGTTCAGCCTTCGCACCTTTTTCGGCCCGGATCCAGGGCTCGAGGCAAAAGAGCCGCCGGCAAACATGGGTCTGGCTATGGCGATTGCGGCTTTGTTGTGTGTGGGGGTGGGCGTGTATCCGGAGCCCCTGTATCGCATCCTGCCTTATTCTGTAGATTACACGCCCTATACGGTGGCACATGTGGTGGATGAATTGCAGCTCTTATTGTTCGGTGGGTTGGGATTTATTCTGATCTGCCGTTTCGGCCTGTATCCGGCTGAGGACAGGGCGATCTATTTGGATACGGACTGGTTCTACATCCGGGCGGCCCGGCTGTTTTACAATATCATGGATAGGGTGCTCAACGGCATCAACGCCTTTTGTGAACGTGGCTTGGCCCAAATTATGCCGGAGTGGCTGGGTCGAATCAGCGCGAGGCCGTTGACAACGCTGGTGATGATGTTCGAACGGATAAGTGCAAAGGCCCATACGGCGGGGATGGACGTTGAGCCTGCAGAAAGGCGGGAAGAGGTGAGCCTCTTGCCGATGGGAGTGGCGGTGTTGATTTCCCTGCTTTTTCTGCTTTCGTTGTTTGTGACGTTTCTGGTCGTGTTTTCAAGGAGGTGACTTCAGCATTAATCCCACACTTACCTTTTCGATGCCGGTGGATTAATGCTGGAGTTAAAGCAATACAGAGGCCTAAGGGAAAAGGGGTGAGGATATGGCGGCCACCATACTTGGAGTAGATGACGAAGTGGAGGCGCGCGAGTTTGTAGCGGCGGTCC
>JAFDGP010000441.1 GCA_019309245.1 Deltaproteobacteria bacterium
TTCATCTGGCAGTTCGCTCCGGCCAGCCGATTGTCCCCGTGGTCATTGCGGGCACGCACGCGATCTTGCCCAAAGGCAGCCTGCGGGTTCGCCCCGGTCGCGTGGTGGTCAGCATCCATCGTCCGATTGACACGGCCTTTTTGACCAAGGCGGACAAGCACGTGCTGATGGACACTGTTAGGTCCATGATGATTCGAGGCTTAGAGAGACTCAAGGCGCTTGAGGCTCAAAGTGATAGGTCCGGGGTGACACCGGCGTTTTTGGACAACCTGAGCCCCGGCGTATCCGCTCATTTAACCCTGACCGGCACACCACCGGCACGTTCCGGAAGCCGAGACGCAGCCCCAACGGAGCGCGCAGGCATTTTCCCCTTCCTTTTCGGGCTGGCCCGGTCCCCCTGGAACCATGGCCGTCGCGAACGGTGAGGAGGGCGCCTATGAACGATGTCTTAAAGATCATTCCCTTGGGCGGGCTGGGAGAGATCGGCCTGAACATGATGGTGATCGAATACAGCGATGCCTTGATGGTGATCGACGCCGGGCTCATGTTTCCGGAGGATTACATGCTCGGGGTCGATATCGTGATCCCGGATACGACCTACCTGGAAAAAAGGCGGTCCAAGATCCAGGGTATCGTCCTGACCCATGGCCATGAAGATCACATCGGTGCCTTGCCTTACGTGGTCAGAGGCCTCAACGTTCCCATATACGGCACACCCTTTACCCTGGGGCTGGTTAAACACAAGTTTCGCTCGCACAATATCCCGGCTTCGATGCCGTTGATTGAGGTCAAGCCAAGGCAGAAAAGGGTAATCGGTCCTTTTGAGGTGGAGTTCGTGCGGGTCAGCCACAGCGTGGTTGACGGTGTGGGGCTCGCCATACGGTCCCCTGTAGGCTTAATTGTCCATTCAGGAGATTTCAAGATCAACCAGATCCCCGTGCAGGGCGAACTGACGGACATGAACCGGTTCGCCGAATACGGTGAGCAGGGGGTCCTGGCCTTGATGTCCGACTCCACCAACGTGGAACGAGAAGGCTACACCCTGTCTGAAAAAGAAATCGGCGAGCGACTTCACGCAATCTTCAAGGATTGCCCCGGTCGCATTATCGTCGCCCTGTTTGCCTCAAACATCGCCAGGATTCAACAGATTGTGGACGCCGCTTGGCACGAACACCGCAGAATTGTCTTTTGCGGCCGAAGCATGGAGGCCAGCGTGACCATCGCAAAGAGCCTGGGTCTATTGCGTGTGCCCAAGGCGATGGAGTTGAGCCTGCGTGACATCAGGCATGTTTCTGATGAGGCGTTGATTATCGTCACCACGGGCAGTCAGGGAGAACCCATGTCGGTTCTGACCCGGATTGCCATGGGGTTTCACAAACAGATCAAGATCAAGGAGCGGGACACCGTGATTTTGTCCTCCAGATTCATCCCGGGAAACGAACGTGCGATCACCCATATCATCAACCGTCTATACCGAGGGGGTGCGGAGGTGATCTACGAAAAGGTTTCCGACATCCATGTGTCCGGACACGCCTTTCAAGAAGAGTTGAAACTGATGATCAACCTCACAAAACCGCAATACTTCATTCCCGTGCATGGTGAATTGCGTCACCTGATTCGTCACGCCCGTCTGGCACGAGAGGTGGGGATTGCGGAAGAGCACATTTTGCTGGCTGAAAACGGCCGGACTGTGGTCTTCGATGAGCGGGGGGGGCGCCTTGCAGAGCATGTCCCGTCCGGGCGGGTGCTTGTGGACGGAAAAGGGGTCGGCGATGTGGAACACACCATCCTCAAGCAGCGCCAGTTTTTGTCCGAAGAGGGCTTGGTCATTGCGGCCGTTGTGCTGGACCGGGAGTCGGGAGCGGTGCTTTATGGACCCGACGTGGTTTCTCACGGCTTTCTGGCCGAGGAATGCGACAGCGATATCTTGGACAACGCCAGGGCGATTATCATGGAAAAGATCCTGGAGAGCGACCCCGGCGACAAAAACCGCCCGGAAGCCCTGCAGGGGATGATCAAAAAGGCGTTGCGCAAGTATTTCAACCTTGTCATTGAGCGAAGACCCGTGATATTTCCTATTATCCTGGAGATATGTTGTTACGGGCAGTCTGCTGTCTTATCACCCCTCGGATCCTTCCCTGAACCACATTCATGCTGTGGGTCCCGTGAAAAACCTGTTTGGCCCCGCGGGAGCACACGGGGCCGGTTTCTTGATTTTCCTCTTTGGCCTGGGGGCCTTCTGGTTGCCCCTGGTTCTTCTTATCGGGACATTCCATGTTTTCAGGGCGTCTTCCAGAGCGACGATCATGGTTTCGTTGATCGGCGGCATCTTGTTGATGGTGGCCACAGGGGCGCTCCTGTCTATGTACCAGGATCACTATGTATTGTTTGGAAAGCGGTTTTACGGTGGTGGGGTTACAGGAAGCCAGTTGGGCAGGATCGTGGGTCGATATATTGGCACTGCCGGCGGGGATGTATTCTTATTCGCGCTGTGGCTGATCGCATTTATTAT
>JAFDGP010000044.1 GCA_019309245.1 Deltaproteobacteria bacterium
TTCGTTGTCCAGCGCAAAGCTCAGATACTTCGCCTCTTTGTCCGATGCCTCCTTTACCGCCCGATTCATGGTTTCCATTGCTTCTGTCATAGTCTTCTTTCACCTCCCTTGTTGAATCATGAGTGGTTTTTTGGGAACCGGTACTGCAATACACCGGCACCTACTCGTCGGGAGAAGCTTACTTGCTGGTTTACCTGCCAAGCGATGCTCGTGCACACTTCCAAACCTTGTTTTTCAGCACTTCGTCCATATAGCCCGAAAACCGGCGGGATAGACCGTGCACCATCGTTCTCCGACGCGAGTTCGCATTGTTCTTCTACAAGCAATGTGCCAACCGGGCATCGAACTGAAGCAACCGAATAATTTCCCTGAAATTACTGGATGTTCTAAAGGAAGCTTACAAAGGGGAACTGCGAAAGGGTGAACGAAATCATAAAAAAAAGTGGAATAGTCTAAGAAAATAGTCGCAGGTTATAGACGCTAATATTATTTACCGCTTCGGAAAACAGAATCAGAGATTTTGGGTCTGGGCATATGATCGTAGCCACGCAGGTGCTTCTTTACCAACTGATACATCCGAGCCCGCGAGAGTCGGGATATCCTACAAGCCTCTTTGATGTCTCCGCCTGCAAGCGACATCAGCTTGCGACAATAGTCAGTTTCGGCCCTCTGCTTAAATTCTTTCCAGGAGGGAAGGTTCTCCGGGGAAAGAGCTTGTCTGGAAGAACCGCTCCCGGGAAAAGAGACTTCTCCCAGGGCCGTGTGCGCCAGATTAACGCGAACCCGTTCTGGAAGGTGCCTAACGTATAGAGTGGGGCTATCGTAAGCATCAGCGATGGCGCTTTCAAGCGCATTGAAGAGCTCTCGAACATTTCCCGGCCAGGCATATGCAGCCAGTGCGTCGAAAAAATCGGAGGAAAATCCTTTGATAGTTGTACGATATTTGCTGCATGCCTTTTCAACGTAATACATCGTTAGCATAGGGATATCTCCAAGGCGGTCTCTCAAGGGCGGCAAATGTATATTGAGAGTCCTGAGACGAAAAAGAAGATCGTTCCGAAAGGTCCCCTCGCTTACCATGTCAGCAAGGTTTCTATTGGTAGCTGCAATCACCCTGAAATCACTTGATATCTCTTTCTTACCGCCAATCGGCCGAAAACGACGTCTCTCGAGAACCCTCAGAAACGCGGACTGGATGGTCATCGGAAGTTCGGCAACCTCGTCCAGAAAGAGTGAGCCTCCGTCAGCGTACTTGATCAGTCCCGTCCTGGCACTGTCCGCGCCTGTAAAGGATCCTTTAGCATGGCCAAAGAGGAGGCTCCCGACAAGCTCTTGGGGAAGAACCGGACAATCGACCACAACAAAAGGCTTGTCTGACCGTGGACTGTTTCTGTGAATCGCTTCTGCAAAGAGTTCCTTACCGGTACCCGTTTCGCCGACGATTAGGACATTTGCATCGGACTCCGCTGCCCGTGCTACCATGTTGATACATGCCATTATAGCCGGACTATTACCAATAATCTTTTCTCGCTTTAGGGTCACCATCTTTCGGACAGATTCTTTTTGATCCCGGTATTGAAGGGCGCGAACCAACGGCAACATCAATCTGTCAAGCGGAGAAGGCTTTTGTATATAGTCCCACGCACCGTACTTGATGGCAAGAGAAGCGCCACGGGAGTCGCCTTTGCCGGTCATAATGATGATCTCGGGTTCAGTCGGAGCTTGCCTTAGCTCCTTGAGGACGTCCAAACCATTTCCATCGGGAAGAAACACATCCAGGAACACGACATCTGGACCACCCTGAAAAGTTTTTTCTCTGCCACTTGCCAGAGTAAACGCACTTTCAACCTGATGCCCCTTGCATTTTATTTGGTCTGCAAGCACTTTACACAGCAGTTGATCATCATCGACGATCAGAATCTTCGCCATATTGTTCCTCCCTAGCTCAACAGGAAAAAAGGGAGGCATCGCCGCCAAGCAATTTCCTGTATGTTGGAATTACAAGGGGAGAGTTTTGCACAACCCTGTGTCGGCAGTCGGGTCCCGCCTTCCCTCAAGGCGATATGATCCAGGTCGAGCCTTGTAGAGGGCCGTGCCAGTTCATCGGTATATCGCCTTTCGGCAAAACGACCCGACTGCCATCCGGCTGGGCATGCAATATTAAGGAAAATCACGACCATAAAGAGGTCAAGGAATTCTGCCGAAAGGATCCCATTGCGTTTCGCCAGAAAACTTCAGAAAACTTGTAGCAGGGCACTCATAGTTCGGAGACGTCACGCTGCCAGACGCACCCTTGTTCCTTTCATAATAAATTAGGAGAAAAAGATAGTGTTGGGGCCTGTCTTACCCTCTCACGCTGGTCTACGGGTGCAAACACTACCTGCGAACGTCGCGGATCAATACGTTTACTATAATCTGAAAATCTTTTATCTAATATGTCAATCGGGATTTTCCTGAGCTGTAGCGTAAAAAAACCTTTAGAAAATATAAAACACAGAGCCTCAGCGAATCTGCAAAACGCGGGCATTGTACCGGGAGCAAGGGGCGTCTTGCAGCACCCTAAATCCTGGTCCAACGTAGCCTGTAGCAGTGAAATGGCAGCGTCTTTCACAAATCAGCGCCAGATAAGGACAACGGACCTCCGCAACGTACAGCCCGTCTCGGGTCAGCATCAAAATTAGTCGAGCAAAACAAAAACCGGCAAGAAATTTTCACACCTCAATCAAATGGCATTTAATGGCAATCTTGGTCAGATCAGCCAACCTGCCAACCTTAAGTTTTGCCATGATGTTATATTTATGAGTCTCGACCGTTTTAGGACTGATAGCCAATTCTTGGGCAACTTCTTTAATGGTACACCCGTCAGCCAAAAGATAAAACACCTCTCGCTCCCGAGGGCTCAAACACGCCAACCGCTCGTCGCAAGGCGATTCACCCTCCCGGCCTCCTTCCAGGCCAGACAATACTTTCTGGACCCCAGGGCTCAAGAACCCCTCCCCCTGCCTCACGGCCTGTACAGCAGACACTAACTGTTTCAAGGATTCTCGCTTCAGGACATAAGCCGTAGCTCCGAGGTCCAATACCTCAAGAATGTGCTTCCATTTAGAACACATCGTGAAAACTATTACGTCAGCCTCAGGCGCAAGAGACTGAATCTTCGCAAGTTCATGGATACCACCTGAAGACGACATGGAGGTATCCATAATCACAATGTCCGGTCTCAGCGCCTTGAGTCTTTTCTCTGCCTGATCCCAGTGGACAGCCCCTCCAACAATCTCCAATCCGTGATGGGCGCCGAACACACATTTAATACACTCGATGAGCGGCTGTTGGGCGTCAACCACAAATATTCTTACCTTCTTCATTTGGATCCCTGTTGCCCGTTTCTTTCTGACTGAAAGTGTAACTAAAGGCTTCCCGTCTTCAAAACTCTGGATTCGCTGATCGGTTAAAACTGACTGAAGTTTGTAAGGAATTGTATCGTATCGATTAGCTGATAGCCTTAGGCGTCTCACCCCTTTCCTCTTCGCCCCAAAGGTAAGGGGTTTCAACCACCCCCAAAATGGACGCCAATCCTCGCCCCCATGGCTGTCTTCAAGGCGGGGCAGCGAATGGCGTCAGGGAACCTTCGATCTTCCAAATCATTTTAGGCAGAGAGGGCAGACACTTAGGTTATAAAAGAATGAGGATTGTGCTTTTTGGGGAGGGTACAACACCTTATAAACATACTTAAAAAAACAAGATGGTGGTGTCAAGCTCAAGCCAACGGCTGTTTTACAATCGTAGCAAGCTTCAACGAACGTTCCCCGAGTCTGAAGATGCTTTGAAGCGCCTCCGTGGGTCCGACGTGATTGCCAGCTACCTCATCTAGGACCATCCGCACCTTTCCCGGGCCACTGATTTCAAGATCCCGGACAACCCTTTTTAAATCCAGGATCTTTTGTTTACCCTTCTTATTAGTCTTTTTCATAGGCCATGTCAAGCTCTTACGAAAGCTGTCAAGCCTGTCATGACAAAAAATTTCATCTTGAAGTAAAACCAGATAGCCACACGCAGCAACTCGGGACATCTTGGCCCGCTTGGGCATCACCCGACATTGCGTCAGTCTCAGACCATCCGGAAGCTCTCGATTGACCGATTCGATCAACGCCGCCGGCACCACGCCCTTTGAAGCCACATCCACAAGAAACGTCTCTTGTTCGCTCTGCAGTCCAACCGGCAAGGCCTCTTCAAAGGACATTTTAGGCGCAGGATGAAACCCTTGAGAAAACCGCAAGGGAATGCCCGCCCGTCTGAAGGCACGCGTCAGAATCTTGACCAGTTCCAGATGGCTGAAAAACCGCGCCGGGCCGAGTTTTTCGTACGAAATCTTGAATCGTTCAAAACCGGTATCTGATAACGGTCGCCCAGCATCTCGACCGGCACTGTCATTGTCCATCACTCCAAAGGTCACAGGCGCCACGCTCTTGAAATCACATACCCCGCACTGGAGGCACTGACCTTGCCGACAATCTTCAGTGGTTCTTGCTTGCTGTGCCTTTTTCCATTCCTTCTCAAGAAAGGTCCTGGACACCCCGCAATCCACATGGTCCCACGGCAGCGGCTCCGAAATGTCTCGAGCTCTCAAAAAGCTTGCCAGATCCAGATCACAAGCCTGCATGGCCGCCTGCCAGCGCTCAAATCGGAAGTGATCGCTCCAGCCATCTAACCGACAGCCCATTTCATAGGCCCGGACCAGCAACGCACCCAGCCGCCGGTCCCCCCGCGCCCAAAGGCCTTCGATCAGGCTCATCTGGGGTTGCTGCCACTTAAAACGCAGGCCTTTTCCTCGAAGCGCATCCCGAAGCCTGAATATTGTTTCTTTGCTTTCCTCCAAAGACAGTTGCCGACACCACTGAAACGGTGTATGTGGTTTCGGAATAAAGGTGGATACGCTCACCGCAATGTCCGCCCTGCCGGCCCGGGGCACACGGAGTTGACGGAGCCGGCCAACCAGCCTTACAATCTCGTCTATATCGCGAGCCGTTTCTGTGGGAAGCCCGATCATGAAATACAACTTGACCTGACGCCAACCAAGCCTGAAGGCATTGACCAGGGTTTCCTCCAGATCCTGTTCCGTGATGTTTTTGTTGATCACGTCTCTTAAGCGCTGGCTGCCGGCTTCCGGTGCGATCGTAAATCCCGTCTTTCGCACCCGCCTGATCTCGGACATCATGGATTCCGACAGGGTCCCGACACGCAGCGACGGCAATGAGACGGCTATTTTCTCCGGTTCACACCACTGCATCAGGCGTTTTATGACCCCTTCAAGGGGCCCGTAATCTCCCGTACTTAACGAGAGCAGGGACACGTCCTCATAGCCGGTGCGGCGCAAGCTCTCGCGTGCCAAACCGAGTAAATCGACCGGGTCTCGCTCCCGCACCGGACGATAGATCATCCCGGCCTGACAAAAACGGCATCCCCTGGAACAGCCACGACACACCTCGAGGTTGAGCCGGTCATGGATTGGCTTCCCATATGCCACGACCGGGCGATCAGGAAAGGCGGTCCGGTTCAGATCTGTCACCAACGCCTTTCGGACTCTTGTATAGTCCGAAAATCGGGGTCTCAGACGCTGAACCCCGCCGCTGGTCCAAGACACCTCAAAAAAAGAAGGCACATAGACCCCGGGCAGCTGTGACCAGGTCCTTAAAAGTGTCTCTCGACTGCTGCCGCTGTCTTTCCATGCAATATAGGTGTCAATCAGCTGGACGATAAGTTCTTCACCATCTCCGATCACCATTGCATCGAAAAACTCAGCCACGGGCTCCGGATTAAACGCGCACGGCCCCCCTGCAACCACCAGGGGATCTCCCTGCTGACGATCCTGTGTGCGCAACGGCACCCCAGACAGATCTAATATATTGAGAATATTGGTAAAATTGAGCTCATAGAGGAGGCTGAAGCCGATCATGTCAAATAGACCCAACGGCCTTTTTGTCTCCAGAGAGCACAGCGGTTGGTTGCAACGGCGAAGCGCTTGTTCCAGGTCCGCTCCCGGCGCAAACACCCGTTCTGCAGCCACGTCTTTGCGCTTGTTGAGAATATAGTAAAGGATCTGCTGACCCAGGTAAGACATCCCCACTTCGTACAGGTCCGGAAAGGCCAGTGCGACCCTGACTGCGATCCCTTCGGAACCTTTTCTAACGGCATTGACTTCAGAGCCCAGGTAACGACTCGGATGCCGTAACAACGGAAGAAGGTCTTCCAACCAATTTTGCTTCATGTTATCCTCCGCATCCAATGCGGGATCCGCGTTGCCAAAAAATGCAAACGGGGCCGTACGTAGCCGTTTGGGCCCGCTTCGGCTTCTCGTCCCGGAAAGCGCAATAATTGTCGCACGGTTACTGTTTGTATCCGGCAACACTCGGATGGGTCAAGGACTTCCATCGCAAGAACCAGATTTCAACATGCATCGCCTTGAGGGCCTTACTCGTGAACAACACCATTACAAACCGGCCTGCAATGACGGGGGCCGCTGCTGTGTTTTTCCTAACCCTGGCGACCGCTGCAGCCCTGCTCGCTGGCGAGCTGCGAGAAACGGCTGTGGTTCGAGCGGTCAAACGGGTTAATCCCGCGGTTGTCAATATCAGCAGCGAGTACGAAATTACCGAACAGATCAATCCGTTTTTCAGTCGGGGCCTGGATCCATTTTTCGATTCTTTCTTCCGGGACTTTTTCGAGCCCCGTTACCGGCGCCGTTACCATGGTACAAGTCTGGGCTCCGGTGTCATTGTGGACGGCAAGCGGGGCTATATTCTTACCAACGAACATGTCATTGCAAAAAGTTCCAGGATTCGTGTGGTCCTGCAAAACGAGTCGGCCTTTCAAGCTGAGCTGGTTGGGGCCGCACCGGATTTTGATCTCGCAGTTCTTAAAATAGACTCTAACGACCCATTGCCCGACATTCAGATGGGCGATTCTGATGACATTATGATCGGCGAAACCGTTATCGCCATCGGCAATCCATTCGGTTTCTCGCACACGGTTACCACCGGGGTCGTCAGTGCCCTCCACCGAGCCGTACAGGCGCAAGGCCGGGTATATCGGGATTTCATTCAAACGGATGCATCCATCAATCCGGGAAACAGCGGAGGTCCGCTTCTCAATATCAACGGAGACCTTATCGGTATCAATACCGCCATTTATTCAAAGGCCCAGGGAATTGGATTCGCGATTCCCATTAACAAGGCCAAGCGCGTCATGGAGGACTTGATTAAATACGGGGAGGTCCATGCAGCCTGGATTGGTCTGGTGGTTCAGGACCTGGATCCCAGCCTCACACGATATTTCAGGGTCCCCCGGGGGCAAGGGGTCCTGGTCTCGGCGGTGATGCGGGCCAGCCCGGCACAAGAAGCGGGTCTGCAGGACGGAGATATCATTATTGCCGTGGGGAAAAACCGGATTGCCACGGCACAGGAGTACTATACGCAGATTCGGGGGGTTACCGCTGGTGATGTGGTGCTGCTGGTCACATGGGAAAACGGCAGGACACACACCTACGATGTTACGTGTAAAGATTTTCCCGAATCCCTGGCCGAGGCCTGGGCCTACACCTGTCTCGGAGTCAAAGTAGCCGACATGACGCCACGACTACGGTTGGCATATGGCATTGACGCAACCCCCGGTGTGGTCGTGACAGCGCTGCGACCAGGCTGTTATCTGGAGCGCGTAGGGTTGCGTGCCGGGGATGTGATCAGAAAAATGAACGATGTGAACATCACCGGAGTAAAATCGTTTAAGAAAGCCGTGGTCAAGTTTCGTCTCAGGAATCCAGCGGTCCTCGTCGTACAACGAGGTCCCCGCCAGTACTATATCAGTGTCAAGCTGGGAGCATAAAAAGCACGCCATGAGCCCAACACCGATCTCGGATCACGATTGCCTCCCCTGGCAGCGTGCCGTATTGTGCATAGTGGCCGTGATATGGCTGGCCGGCCTTGGCGCCTGCGGGCAAAATAAGGCGTTGGAACATATCAAAAAATCCGGCGTCATTACGGTCATCACCAGCAACAATGCGCATTGCTATTATACCTATCGCGACGAAGAAATGGGCTTTGAGTACGATCTGGCCAAGGCCTTCGCAGATTATCTCGGAGTCCGGCTGCGCATCAAGGTTGCTGATGCCTGGGACGAAATGCTGCAACTCCTTCAACACAACGCGGGCCAAGTCGTGGCGGCGAGCATCACCATTATCCCCTCAAGGCAGCGCGTTGCGGATTTTTCACTGGGATATCTACCGGTCCAGCAAATGGTTATCACTCACAAAAAAAACAAGGACATCAAAACGGTCGAGGACCTGGCCGGACAGACCATCCATGTTCGTGCCGCCACATCGTATTTGGAAACCCTGGAACGGCTCAATCAGGCAGGACTCAACATCACCATCGTCTCACACCCGAACGCTTTGACAGAGGATCTCATCGATGCTGTCGCCCACAGGGAGATTCCCATTACAATCGCCGATTCCAATGTGGCCCTATTGAACCGGCGGTATTATCCGGATATCCGAATCGCTTTTCCCGTCGAAAAAAAGCAGAGCTTAGGCTGGGCCGTAAAAAAAGGCGAAACAGACCTGTTGCAAAAAATCAATGAGTTCTTCCGGAAAGCCAAAGAGGACGGCACGCTTCAGGACATTTATAACCGCTATTATGCCTACCTGGAACGCTTTGATCATCTTGAACTTAAAAAGTTTCTGCAACGCATCAAGACCCGCCTTCCCCGTTACGAAAAGACCATCAAAAAGGCGGCGGCCACGTATGGATTTGATTGGCGCCTCATCGCTGCCCTGATTTACCAAGAATCCCAATTTAGGCCATGGGCAAAAAGCTTTTCGGGGGTGCGAGGCCTCATGCAGCTCACCCTGGCCACCGCAAAAGATATGGGCATCACAAACCGTCTGGACCCTCACCAGAGCATCATGGGCGGCACAAAGTACTTAAAAAAGCTCCACGAAGTCTACGACGGGGCCCCGGAGCCCGATCGAACGCTGATCGCCGTAGCGGCGTACAATGTAGGAAAAGGCCATGTCAGCGACGCCAGAAAGCTGGCTGTCAGCATGAACCTGGATCCCAACCGGTGGTCTTCCCTGGAAAAAACCCTGCCGCTGTTGCGACAGCGCAAATACTACAAAAAAACAAAATTCGGTTACTGCCGTGGCGCCGAACCCGTATTTCAAGTCAGACGGGTGCTTACCTATTATGACATCCTAAAAAGACAAGCGATCGAATACACGGGTAACAAGGGAGAATCCGTCAAGAATGTTCCACGTGGAACAATGACTGAGTCCTGACTCGACACCGGTCGCCTACGCCCCTTTCTGTGTCACCGCCACAAGGGTCCTTGCGATTCCGGACACGGGCAACCGATACGCCCGGGTTTCAACCAAAAGCCCCGCGCGCGCCCAGGGCTCTCTGACCGATGCGATCTCATCGTTCACCCCCGGCCCTTTCATGGCCAAAACAACCGTGCCGGCCTCCAACCATCGCGAACTTAGCCGCACCACACTTTCAAGGCTTCCAACGGCCCTGGAAACCACTGTGTCAAAGTACCCGATCTCCAGCTGGCCCCCGTCTGCAAAGTCTTCGGCCCTTCCCTGATATGCTTCGATACCCTTGATTCCCAGCAAGCCAATAATATACTTTAAAAAGCTGACCTTCTTTCTTTTAGCGTCCAACAAGGTCACCCGAAGGTCCGGACGGATCACTTTAAGTGGAACGCCGGGAAAGCCTCCGCCGGAGCCCAGATCCAGCACCCGAGCCCCTTGTCCCATGCAGGCTGCAGCCGGAATTGAGTCTAGAAATAACTTTTCGGCCATCTCCGTGGGCTCTGACAACCCGGTCAGATTCGTCATCCGGCGCCATCGCCTGAGCGCGGCCGCATGAAGGGTCATCTGCCCGATCTGCGTGCTGTCCAGAAAAACCCCCATCTCGCGGGCCCCTTTATCCAGACTGGCCGCAAATTCTCTTTCAAAAGGGTCCGCCCTTTTGATCTCAACCAGGCTCGCCCCCCATCCTCCGGCACTACCCGGGGCCTGTGCAATCCTGGTCACCACAGGATGCCGCCGCAACAAGGCCCGCACCCGCTCCCGCAGGATGCCCTTTCCTTTACCGTGAACAATACGAACGTTGTACAGGCCGGCCTGGTGGCAGGAGTAAATGTATTCCTCAATTAAGCTTTGAACGTCTTTGGGCGAGAAGGCATGAAGGTCCAATACATCCTGCACTGGCCATGCCGGTCGGCCGTTGGTGCCATTGCCAAGGCGATCGTCTTTCATGACCCATAAAAAACACCATTTCAGACAAAAGGCAACAACAGCTCCAATTTGGGAACCATCCCGAAATTTTTCAGCCCTCACAAGGTGGATGGCGGCTGAAACTTACGCAAACCACGCTCCAAATGATACAGCGTTTTCAATTCTCACCGGCAGAGCGGGGAGTGGTACATGGATTCAAATCATTTCTCCGGCGCCGGTTCCGCACATTTTGTCCACAATCCCTTCAACACAACCGCTCACCTGTTCCATCATCGGTTCGATTTCGTCCACACCGATCCCCATCTTCTCAAACGCGCTGAGACCGTTCTCAAGCGTAATTTCATCAGTATCCATCCCGATCCAGATTGCCATCTGGTCTGCTCCATGAACAATGTACGCCAGGGCAACGCTTCCAAAATGACCCGGATTATGGTGATATCGAATCGGTTTGGAAATCGATTTCGGAAAATGCCACTTTTCGCATACCTTGGCTGCAATTTCGGCATGATCGAAACCAAGAATCTCTTTTTCGGCTTCAATGAAAGAGGTCTGGCCATCTTTTAGAAACGTAGCGAACGCTTCTTTGCGTTCCGCCACGTAAGGATCCAAAATCAACTTTCCCGCATCATGAATCAGCCCCGCTGAAAATGCCTCCTCAGCCGAGGCAGGCTCCCAGCGTTGTGCAATAATACGCGATGCCACCGCAACACACAAAGAATGCCGCCACAGCGCGTCGGCTTCCAAGCCATATCCCGCAAGCGAACACCCCAATACCTCATGGCTGCAGGCAACCGTCACCAACTCTCCAAGCACCCTCATGCCCAGTACGACCGCAGCTTCGTGCACAGACGCGACCTTTTCAAATCGCCGATAGTATGCGGAATTGGCCAGTCGCAGCACCTTGACCGCCAGCGCCGGATCGCTTTCGATCAACTCACCCAAAGCCTTCAGGCTCCCATCGGGACTGCCAAGAATCCTCTGGGCCTTGTGTAAGATCCTGGGCATCGGTGGCAGGTCGCTGACTGATTTTAGAATGCGTTCCTTGAGGCTCTTACCAAGCATAACCGTCCAAGCCCTTTGATTCATCGACCCGTGCTGCCTATTCCACTCAATTCGTCCACCTATTCCGACGTAAACCGTCCACTTGTTCCGGCTGATTCCGTCCAGCCGTTCCGAGGTAAACCGTCCAGTTAGTCGGAGCGCAGCGACG
>JAFDGP010000442.1 GCA_019309245.1 Deltaproteobacteria bacterium
TTCAACGCAAAACTCACATTTGCCACCGGCCGATTGGAAGCATAGCTCCTGAATCCAGCCTTCAACAGGTCGTCCACGCGGAGTGTGGTAATCCGGATGTGCCTGTTTTTTGTGATGTTTTGTTCATCATCAAAATAAAACGGAGCCTTGAATGTGTTGGAATAGACCAGAAGGATCAAACCCATCAAGACCACGATCTTCACTATGCTGTTTTTATGCATATTTTTCCTTTGCTATGTGAAAAAAAATACATATTTTATGAAAAACTTTTCCTCTCAGGCCAACCGGGCAAATTCTTCCAGCACGGCCAAGCCGGTCTTTGCGCAGAATGTCCGGTTTTTGCGACCGGAAATCGGGATCTGAAGCCGCCCACGAGGGTTCCTGGGTGAACTCCGGCAAGAACAACACCCCCGTCGAAAACCCGGGGCCAAGAATTTCTGTGGCATATCCCTTGCACAATGAAGATCAATTCAAATAATTTCCGCTGTCAAATCGCGGTACTACAAGCGCAATGCGGCTGCAACGCTGAAAACCGGTCACCGTGACCATCGACGGCCGCAAAATCTATATTTCTACATTAATTCTTAAAGGGTTACATATTTTCCACTTTCGTAACCCGCCAGGCGGAGCTGTGTACGGCACAGAATTCATGAAAACAACCTCCAAAAACCCCGTCCTTGTCGTCATCCCGGCATTCAATGAACAGGACAGGATCGGCCATGTCATAACGGATATCAGGAAGGTGGAGGTGCCGATGGACATTGCGGTCATCGACGACGGTTCACGCGACACGACGGCACTTGTCGCAAAGCTCAACGGGGCCAAGGTCATTCGCCTTTCGTCCCATTTGGGCTACGGAGCCGCGCTCCAGACCGGATACAAGTATGCCTATCAACAAGGCTATGACTTCGTGGTCCAATTAGACGGAGACGGCCAGCATGATCCATCCTATATCCCCGAGCTCTTAAAAGTTGTCATGTCCGGTGGTGCGGACCTGGTTTTGGGCTCAAGGTTTTTGGAAAGATCCGCACAGACCAAACAACCTTCGAACCACTATGCCCCCGGGGTACTCAGGAAATTGGGCATCAAATTGTTTGCCTGGCTGACTTCGCTCCTCGTCGGTTTCAAGATTACAGATCCCACTTCCGGGTATCAGGCCCTCAATAGACGGCTTATCACCTTCTTCATCCGAGACTTTTTCCCGAGCGACTATCCGGATGCCGATGTCATCCTCATAGCCCATCGTGCGGGATTTGTCATCAAAGAAGCGCCGATAGTCAGTTATGAAAGGGACATCGGCAAGTCCATGCACAGGGGGCTGAAACCCGCCTATTACACCTTTAAGATGTTTCTCTCCATCTTTATGACAATGCTTCGGAAAAAACCTGAGTTCCTTCGCAAGCAAAGGGATTTCAAAAAGAAATTCGGCTGTTCCCAATCCGATGCCCCCCATTCGTCCGTCTCTTAACGGCCGTCGGCATGCCCGGCATCGAAACCGGCCCAAAAACAAGGTGTTCTCACAAGGAGGATCAGTGTCATGCTGGCAAGACAGAAAGTGGCCATGGTCGTCGTATGTCTTTTTGTATTCATATGTATACTCGATCTTGTACGGCGCAGAAAGTTGAGAGAGGAATATTCATGGCTGTGGCTCATGACCAGCCTGGCCCTGTTTATTCTGATCGTCAAGTATTCGTGGCTTGAAGAGATCACGAACCTGATTGGCGCCGTTCTACCCACCACAACCGTGTTTATCGGGGCGCTTGTATTCCTGATGCTTGTGTCGGTGCAGTTTTCGGTTGTCATATCCAGGCTGACCAAACACGTCAAAAACCTGGTGCAAGAAAACGCGCTGCTTCGTGCCAGGATTGACGACATTGAGGCCGCGAGCAATAAACCCTCTTAAGAAACCCTCTTAAGAAACTCAATTTTGGGACAAAAAATTTTAAAAGGTAACCAGGAAAACACGAAAAATTGAAAGCACGAAATAAAAGACATTGAGGCTTTCATGTTTTGCGGCTTGACGCCTTGAAAACAGTACGTCCTTTGCGCCCTTCGGGCTTGAGAAC
>JAFDGP010000443.1 GCA_019309245.1 Deltaproteobacteria bacterium
GAAAGTATTCGCCGTCCATACCGTCGTGGGTTAAATCGTCTTTAGTTTGTTGAGCGGTAAAGAACATCGCGAACCGTCGGTCGTCGCGGGTTTTACGAATTCCATCCTTACGATTCGCGTTAATAATAAAATTAGCGCAGACGTCGTGCATGATCTGGCCCGCTTGCATCGCACGTTTAGCGAGACGGTCATTCGTGATCATAGGTAATAAAATCTGGATCACTTCCTGTTTGTGGTTCGGGACGTAAATATCCTCGATACCTATAAATAACTTATCGAATAACCAATCGTTATATTTTTCGTCGATCTGATCTGCACGCGGTAAGTGGGTGTAACGTGACCCGATAGCGAACTCGACACACCGCGTAAAGAGCGTTTTACCGTTACCGGGTGTTCCTTGTATCAACGGGCACCATTGGAATTTTACGCCCTTATATTGGACACACGCCGCCATATAAGCCAATAAAATCGACCGGTCGCGCTCGTCGGGTAATACTTTTTCTAAATGTTTTGTAAAGTGAGTCGCGTCACCCGCGAGGCGCGGCGTTGCTATTGGCATATAAACATTGACGAGGGTTAATCCTTCCTCGCTAATAATCGATCCGGATGGTATTAAGGGACGAAAACACGTCGAGACAACCTTCGGGAACCGCACCGCCTGGGATTCGGTGAACGCCTCCCACGCTTTACGCGTGACTTTACCACCGCCGTCGCTATCGAGTTGAAAAACATATCCGCCGTATGTGGCGTTGAATCGTTCAGAATTTAATAACGCACCGTTCGGGGTAAAAATTTTATGTTCGTGCTGAACGTAAACGCACCCTTTGAAATATTCGATTTGTTGCGTCGCGCCTAGAAACTGATAACCGGTTAATATTTCGGGGTTTTCTGTATTGTTTAAAACCTGTTTCGGTTTGACCGGTACCCGTGGCGGTTCGGCTTTCTTACCACCTGTATAAACGACTTCTTGTAAACTGACCGCACGCGAAACGGTATTTTTCATATAGTCATCGCGCTTCCACTTCTCGCGAACGAGCGACGATTTCCACATTAACGCGAGGATTCGTTCGCAGTTGTTACCCGTCCAAAATGCGAGATGTTGAGCCAATGCAGCATCGGCGCTTGACTCGTCATAGGTACCGGTATCGCTCGCGTCCGGTGCGTACATCTCAGATAGAACCGGCACGTTCTTATTCCATAAATCAGCAAACGACGCCTTTCGTCCGAACGCACTCGACGCCGATTTCGATGCTAATGCTTTTTTAATTAATTTGTCGTCGTCCGGTGATCCGTTCCAGTCGGGCGCGGGTTCGGTCGTCCAGTGTTCAGGACCTTTCGCAATTTTAACGGGGAAATAATTATCGACGATATACGGCATAACCGCCGAACAATCGGTCGCGGCTGATCCCATCGCATTGGTACCGGTTAACGCAACGAACCGCCCTTCGGTGTATAACTCAAGTCCTAGCGGGATATTTTTACATGAATGATCGGGCGTTATACCTTGCCCGAATATATGAAGCCCTTGTCCGGATTGCGAAATCTCGATCGCCGCACCTGGGAGTGAGTTCATTAAATGATTAGCGACGTCTGACCATTGATCACCTTCGAGGCATTTATCGATGTCGACAAAAAAGAAAGGATCATCCCGGGTAAACACGAACCCTACACCGTATTTCTCGCCGTATAAATTAGCGGTATTAATTGCGGTCGTTGAGTCTGTCCACGCGTCGGAATTGTGAGCATCGCAAACCTCGGCGGTACGATAATTAACAGGTAATTTTATTAACTTCCCGTTTCGTTCCGTTGTTGTCCAAAGTATAAACTGACGGTACGCCGCGAAAGGCGCGAGCGCGTCGGGTAGTTGTTGCATTTATTATACCTTTAATAATTTTTACTGATCAATTCCAACGCGGCGCGGCGTAATTCTGGCGGCGCTTTTTTAACATGCGCGTCACTGTTCGCGATACCTTGCGCGATAATTTTCGGTATTTTTTCTTTAATCGCGACACGTATAATTGCGCGGCGTAATTGGGTCATAGTGTTAAAATATTTCGCGATT
>JAFDGP010000045.1:0-6030 GCA_019309245.1 Deltaproteobacteria bacterium
GCCACGCGGATTCCAGTCCACCCGTGGCCAATATGCTTTCTGCAAACGATGCCCTGCTGGTCACAACCCTGGGGGGGCAGGTCCTGATTGAAAAAAATGCCTCTCTCAAGAGCGTGCCAGCGTCTACTCTAAAGCTCCTGACCGCCTTGGCCGCTTTTCACTATTTGGGCCCCTCCTACCGCTTTCAAACTGCAATCCACCTCGACGCCAGAGGAGACCTCAAAATCAAGGGCTACGGCGATCCCCTGCTTATCTCCGAGGTCTGGGAACACATTGCTCGGGCTCTGGCATCCAGGATCCGCGTCTGCAATGATGTGGTCGTGGATGACTCCTACTTTTCTCAAGACGTTCACATCCCCGGTGCGGGAAACTCCACCAACCCCTACGATGCCCCAATCGGAGCCCTTTGTGCCAACTTCAACACTGTTTTTTTTGAAACGACTCCGGCCGGAAAAATCGTCTCGGCTGAGCCTCAAACGCCGATCACCCCTCTGGCGCTGGCCAAGGTCCGAAGGCTAGGATTACACAAAGGCCGTGTCTCCTTCAGCCACAACGGCGATGAAATCGCCCGTTACGCAGGCGAGGTCCTGAGCTATTTTCTCCGCGCGCGTGGCGTGGTAGTAACGGGCCGAATCAGGCAGGGCCGCATAAGGAGCACCGACCGACTCATCTACTCGTACCGATCGCCCTTCACCCTGAAAGAAGCGGTGCGCAAGATGCTGAAATACTCCAACAACTTTATGGCCAATCAGATCACGGTGGCCCTTGGGGCGCACGTGTCCGGCCCTCCAGGCACCCTGGAAAAAGGGGTTGCTGCCCTTTCTCGCTATGCCGCAACCGTCCTTCATCTCGATGATATCCAAATCGTTGAAGGCTCCGGAATCTCCAGAGACAACCGCTTGACAGCCCAGGATATGCTCGTCGTGCTTCAGGCCTTTGCGCCCTATCGTGACCTTCTGACCCGAAAAGGGCCGGTGCTTTTTAAGAGCGGGACTCTCGCCGGCATCAGAACCCGTGCAGGATACATCGCACATCCAAAGAGGGGCCCCTGCCCCTTCGTGCTTTTTCTAAGAGGCACACAGGATATCAAAGTCGTTCTCAAGTGCCTTGTAAACGAGATCAAGGACTGCCAGATAAAGGATCCCACAGCCGCACAAGATCCAGTCCCACATCATTCGCCGGCAAACTATGCGCCAATTGGGACATCCGCAAATAAGTAAGCAACTCAACTGGTGCAAAACAAACAGCGTCTCTTGGAGGCTTGGCATGAGTATTTCGGAGATTAAACCCGGTGAACGGGTCAAAGATGTGCATTTTACCGAGGACACATTAAGCGTGGATATGGTCGACGGGCGCACAATCACTGTGCCACTGGCTTGGTATCCAGGCTTCTTCACGCCACATCACAGCAACGAGAAAATTGGCAGATCTGTGGTGGTGGCTTTGGGATCCACTGGCCAGATGTTGATGAGGACCTCAGTTCTGAAGGACTGCTGAGAGGAGCACCCGCACCTCGCAAGACCATGTCGCACGTCGCATAAATGCTTCATTCAAAACCGGTGCATCTTCGGCTGTGGGTTAGCAGCCCCTTGCGGGCGCAGCCGCAGCCTTTACCTGAAGGAGTGTTCTCTTACGGAACCTTTTCTCCGCTTTCCTGGAATTGGTCAAAAGGAGAGAACTTTGTCGCTACTCCTCACCCATTCGGATAGCTCAGGTATCGTGGATTTTTGCGCACCTTCGTAATATGGCTTCCCCTTGTGGATTCCACAGCGCACCTGGCATGTTCCGCAAACCTTGACAGGCACTCCCTTGGCAATCAAATCCTTTGTCATTTCAACCAAGTCAAAATAGCCCTCGGGAGGTTTCGTCATATCCCGTGCGAGGTCCACGGAATCATTCATGAGGAATAGACGCACATCTTCACCATCCTCGCGCAACTTCTCAGCAAGTCGCAGGGCATTCCAAGTCACGTCTGTTCCATCGTATGGGTTTCGGTTGAGAACGATCAAAGTACTCATTCAACGATCCTCCTTTTCTGTCTTCTTGTTCCCTCTTGTGAACTGCAACGCGACGAACCCCGCGTTCGTGACGACCTCTTCACGTATTGACAAATCAGTCACCGGTCCACTGGGGGGAGTGAAAAGGCAACTGCGTGCACTGTCAAAGGTAAATCCTGCTGCATTAGCAATGCTGACGACCTGATCACACGTGTAAAATCTAGCGACGGAATAGAAATGGTGCCCTTTGTATCCTTTTTTGGCGTAGAGTTCTCCCCATGCACTATCCGCAGGCACGAGCCCGACAATTAGACGACCTCCCTCTTTCAAGACACGCCGACATTCCTCGAAAGCCTTCTCGGGACCGGCGAGAAAGCAAATCGTAACCACCATGAGGACGCCGTCAAAACTGTTTTCAGAATATGGCAAGTTTTCCCCATACCCCAGTTGCGTCCGTATACCTCGACTTGAAGCGTATGCCAGCACTGCGGATGAAGGGTCGATTCCCTCCCGTATCCCCAGCGCCTGTGCAAACCGCCCTGTCCCCACGCCGACCTCCAGCCACCGGCCTACGGTTTTCCTGAGTAAACCCCGCAAGCAGGCCACTTCCAGCGCAAAAATGACCTGTCCATCGGGAGAATCAAACCACTCGTCGTACCGGCTTGCTTCTGTGTCAAACGGATTCATTTCGTACCCTTGTCCCCCTGCGTAGCCTTTGCTCGGTCTTTTGTGACGCAACACACAGACTCGCCAGCAGGAATGACGACCGGGTACTCACCGGTAAGAAAAAGCATCAATCCCTGTGCCATCGATGGGCGAGTAATATAATAGCAGCGCTGCTTCCCTTTCTCGTAAAAATCCACGATCCGTTCACGCCTCAGAACCGCCAAGTGTTGCGACAAATTAGGCTGCGAGACATTGAGAAGTTCGTTTATGTCGCTCACGCACTTCGGGCTGTCTATAAGTTCGCCAAGGATCGCAAGACGCGTGGGATGAGCCAAGACGCGAAGCAACTCAGCACTACGTCGTAAATCTAGATTCATCATCCTTCCCCACGATAACAATATGCGCATATTATTATATGACTTTTTTGTCAAGCCCAAATCCTCGGTCCCAGGAAATCCCGTAAGCTCCGACACTTCCAGCCACGATACGGGAACCCAGATGAATCCCCAAACCTTTATCCGGTAGTGCCAACACTATTTTTGCGCCATGTATTCTGATGTCGAAAATCAGTGTAAAAAATTACAATTTTGCCCGGCCTCGGCCTGTCTCGCTGTAACGATTTTACACAGTCAAGCGTGATACAAGGATTCTTCACTCTTGTTTGAGGGACAAAGGCACGCATAGGAACTGCACGCCGAAAAACGGGAGGATGACCATGGAGCTATTTTTCCTCACAGGCAGCGTTGAGCTGGAGAAAAAACTTGAATCAAAAGCGGCGGGAATAATGCCCAGCAGCACAACTCATTCTAATTTTCAACCCTCATGCCAGTGCTGAAGGAGATATGTCTCGACCCCGCCGTACCCACGAGGTCGGCGCACCGGTCAATGTCTAATCGGGGCCTAGTGCCCCCCGCTGGGGTCTGGCTTGCCGGCCACAGTAAAGGCGGTTTTGAAGGCGATGATCGCAAGGATGATTTCCCAGATCCACACAACCGTCCAATTGTGAAACCAGTGGTACAGGAGACCACCAAGGACAATTCCCGGAAATCCAAAATCAATGATGATTCCTATCATTCTTGCAATCTGCATTGCTTTGCTCCTGTTCTATCCGGTGTGATGTTGTTTATTGCTGCCTCAATCGGCAACGTCGTATTGACAATGACGGCTCAAGGACACGTGCCTCAACAAAGAGTCCGTTAATGGCAAAGGAAAAACTTGGAGCCATCTAATGATGATCTCCTGTGTCTTTCTTACACAGCCAGTCAAAGACAGCCCGGATCCCGCAATAGTGCAAAATGATGATCAGGATGGTCAGGACCGTGTACAGGCTGCCCATAAAAACGAAATGACTTGGGTCATTGATCCATTCATAAGCAAATGGAAACATGTCGTATCATCCTTTCCTCTACAATGGGTATGGATTCAGCTCCCTTTCCTGCGGGAAAATCGGAAGATACCGGTACGAAATCATGATCACAATGGCCCCCGCCCACACCGGCAGCAAGGTGGTGGCCCATTCTACCCAGTTCGGGTGGTAGCTCACGAATTTGTCAAAGGACATCACCGGCACCGCCAGGCTCTGCACGGTCATGATCCATCGATTCATGACGATGGCCGTACAATTCGACACGCAGGCAAGAATCAACAACGGCTGATTTTGCCTGAGCGGCCGGATAATCAGAATAATGGCGGCAAGAACGCCCAGTCCGAGCTCGGTCGCCAGCACCCAGTACCCATAGGGCTGGTTCGCATAAAAGCTGCTAACCGGGGCACCGGCCTTTTTCACCAGGTTAAACCATCCCAGGGTATCCATGATCTTCAAGACCATATACAGGGCGGTCAATCCACCGGCGATCTTGGCCAGGATATCGATGGTAGCATTCTTGACCAGTTTTTTCCCGCTGAAAAGCTCTGTAATCTTTGTAATCAAGATTGTAAACGTTGGGCCGCAGGCCATAGCTGATAGAATAAAAAGAAAAAAGGTCCAAGGCCACACCAGAAATCCTTCGCGGTAGGCAAAAGGACGGCCGTAAAGCACACCCGGCACACCACCCAGGGAACCTTGGTGGAAACATGACAGAAAGACCCCCACCGCCGCGATCGTCGGCATGGCCTCGTGCAGGTGGTGAGCAAAGCTGTGTGGAAAAGCGTACTTATATATCTGCCGATTTTCCAGAACCAAAGGAAGATATTCAATACAAAGGACCATAAAATAACAGGAGATGCAGAACGCCACTTCCGTCAGCATGGAGTGGACATTGGCGTGCCAGAAGATAAACCAACCCCTGAGAGGTTGCCCGATATCAATAGCAAGAATGCCCAGGGCCGAGGCATAACAAATTACCCCGATCACCACGGCATAATTGACGATGTTTTTCAAATCGTCGATCTTGATGATATACCGCAAGAAACCCGTAAAAAAGGCTCCACCGCCAAGCGCAATCACACCCAGGTCTGCGGCAATCCACAGGCCAAAGGGGAAGTTATTGTTCATGTTGGTCTGGTTCAGGGCCAGCCCCCAACACAAGATGGCGCCGACGACCCCGATCAAAACGGGCACATGCAATATGGCGATCCAAATGATAAAGCGCCTGAAGGAACACCTCTGAACTCCCTCTGGGATCAATGCCGAATCCATATCAAAACTCCTTCCAGAATGTATGACCATTGACGCTAGGCGTACGTGACCCCGCCGCCTTCCTTGCCGATATACACATCCGCCGCCTTCCTCACCCAATCCCTTGAGGAGATATAATAAACCTTGGGATTGGTGCCCAGAACCTCAAGGAGCCTGAAGGCATTGGGAGAGTTTTTCAGCTCATGAACCTTATGTTTCGGATTGTTCAGATCCCCAAACGTGATGGCACCCGCCGGACACGCCTGGGTGCAGGCGGTTTGATATTCATCTTCGCCGATTTCTCGTCGCCCTTCAGCGTAGGCCTTGTTCCGCGCCCGTTGCAGCCGATGAAAACAAAAGCTGCACTTTTCGACGACACCCCGCATGCGGCAGGACACATCCGGATTCAGGTATTTCTCCATGCCGGCCGGCCATTTGGGGTCCCACCAATTGAAAACCCGCACATGGTAAGGACAGGCCGCCATACAGTACCGGCAGCCGAAACAACGCGTATAGATCTGACTTACAATACCCGTTTCATGGTTGTAGTCCGTCGCCGTGGCAGGGCACACGGACACGCACGGTGTGTGGTGGTGTTCACCATGGCCCTCGCAGTGCTGACAAGGCCTTGGGATGTAGCAGATATCAGCATCTGGAAAAGGCAACCCGTTGCTGATCTTGTAAACCCGCATCCATAAGTTCTGGGTCAACCGGTCATTCGTGTTTTCCGCCCTGAAGGAAATGTTGTTT
>JAFDGP010000045.1:6078-8700 GCA_019309245.1 Deltaproteobacteria bacterium
TTGATGACCATCCCGTACTTGTATTTGCCCTTTTCGCTGTGCTCTGCCTCGCTCATTGTTACCTCTTAATTGTATAATTCATTAAGCTGCATGCCCGTCACGCCGTCCCCAACCGGCACCTGTTTGTCAGTACCACCGGTTTCATACACTGGTCAGCTTGGCACGAATCCCCCACGTGGCGCAGAGGCCGGAAATCGGGTCGTGAACAATCCCCAAAAGGCTGTTCGCATTGACACCTTTTCCCGACAGATATTCATCATAGCCGCTATGTCCAAGCCCTTTGGGGATGCCAACAACTCCGGGCATGATCCCCTCAGATAGATGCACCAAGACTCTCGCGGTTCCCCTTGGTGTCTCCAGCTTGGCATAACGGCCTTCCGCCAACCCATAGTCCAGGCCCGTCTTGGGATTGACCTGGACGAACAGATCATTGCCCTTAAGCTCCGTGACCTCCAGTGTCTTGGTACAAAACGGCGGGCTGCCCACCGCTGCGTCCGGCAAGCGCATCAATTCGACGGGAATCAGAGTCAGCGGATACGTCGCCGAGTCCCCCTCGGCCTCCACAGGCTCATAAGCTCCGGCATAAAACTCGAACTTGCCCGAAGCCGTTGCAAAGGTCGCAGGCGTCTTGCCCGAGCGCGCTACATAACCCGTTTCGTTAAGGCGCTCCCAAAGCGATCCCATCGTCGATTGTAACAGGCTTTCATAGTTGTCCCACGGAAATGACCCAGCCACACTTCCGCCCAGCCCCGCAGCCAACGCCATGACCGTGTCACCTGCATGCCGGGTATCAAACTGTTTTTCAACCACCGGCCTTCGCACCCCCAGCACAGGCCTAGGCAGCCCAATCGGCGTGGGCACATCTTCCCATCTTTCCAGGTAGTGGTGATTCGGCAAAATCAGGTGGGCACGCGATGCCGTCTCATCAAAATACGTGGAAAAACTCACGACAAATGGGATCTTTTCAAGGGCTTCCGCCAGGACATCGCTTTCCATGCTCGTAAAACAAGGATCTGCCTCATGCACCAGCAGTACCTGAATCGCACCAGGATTTTCTTTTACAATGCGAGGCAGTTCATCCGGGCGGTATTGGGCCAGGGAAAACTTGGACGTCCCCGCGCCGTCCAGGCGAGGCATGGCATTTCCCCTACGCGCAACGGCGTCTTGTGCAACGGCGGGCCATTGCCCCACTGCCACCTCCGGTCGGGCCCACAGGCCGCCGGGCCGATTCAAGTTGCCTACCAGAGCATTGAGTGCGTGCACGGCAAGACACTCATAAAGAGAACCCGACACAGTGCCTTTGCCCCGTCCCCACACGGCAAGGGGATGTCTTGCCTTTGCAAACGCTCGGGCCAAACCCACAATTTTTTCCGTTTCGATCCCGGTCGTCTCAGAGACGTCTTGTGGGGAGAACCCATCCATCACAAGGCTTCGAAACGCGGAAAACCCCGCTGTGTGGTTCATCACGAAGGCCGTGTCATAAAGCCCTTCTTTAATAATCACATGAGCAAGCCCCAGGGCCAGAGCCGTCTCCGTGCCCGGGTTGATGGGATACCATTTGTCCGCCTTGGCGGCGGTATTCGAAAGGCGAGGCTCGATTTGTACCACCCTGGCCTTTTTTCGGCCAGAGCGCCACTTGCTGTACGCCTGAATGACACGCACCGGAGCCCCCCAACCCTCAATCAGACCACTGCCGAAGCTCAAGACAAAATCCGCGTTTTCCAGGTCATAACCCACGGAGCCTCGGCGGCCTTGAGTCAAGCGCACAGCCAATTCGTTGGTGTCTTCAGCCGAGGCGGCACGAATAAAGTTGGGCGATCCATAGGCCTGCATAAATCGGGCAAACAATTGAGATACGGTGCCGCGATCCGAGCCGACCACACACGCCACCTTGTGGGACTGGCCGCTTTTGCGCAATACAAAAAGCCTTTCAACCACCTCACCAATCGCTTCGTCCCAGGAAACCTTCTGCCAGGGCAGGCCTGCTGCTCCCAGAGGGCAAATCCCGCCGTCATTGACCGGATAGCCCTCGCGCCCTTCGATCTTGGTGGCCCGATTACCGACCTTGCGTACGCTGATCCCGCAACCGCCCGGACACAGGTTACAAACGGTGTCCACCGTGGTCACCTCGCCCGTCTCCGGAACCGGCGTCCACGGCCAGTTCTGCGTCCAGATAGCTATATCGTCCATCAGCTTCCAGTTCAAGGGCGACAACATGATGCCGGTACCGCCCCCGATCGAGGCCCCGACCACCAGTTCAATAAAACCTCGTCTGTCCAGTTTCATAGGTTCTTCCCCTTAACATCGAAAAACACTGTGAAATGCTTTCTACTTGTGGCACACGAAACACGCCCTGTTCACACTGTGCTCCTTGTGACACGCGTCGCAATCGTCCATTTTCATGCGGTCCCAGGTGTGTTTCTTGATCCCCGCAATGTTCCAGCCCCAGATATCCCGACTGTATTTGGTAAGACGGTTGACCTGGTATGGCTTTGTGTGTTCTGATTCACCAATCGGGCCATGGCACGTCTCACACGACATCTCGGCCATCTTCACATGCGCGGCATGAGAGAAAACCACACAATCGGGCTGGCGCGCATAACTGAGCCAAGGGATCTCTTT